>VBCJ01000170.1 GCA_005884335.1 Betaproteobacteria bacterium
GGGGACGTAGACCGCGTCGAAGCCCGCCATGTTGCGCGACTTCACGACGACGTCCTTGAGGATCTTGTTGACCGCCTGGCCGATATGGATGTCGCCGTTCGCGTACGGCGGCCCGTCGTGCAGCACGAATTTCGGCCTTCCGCGGCTCGCCTCGCGGATCTTTTCGTAGGTTTTCTTCTCGTGCCATTCCTTGACCCAGTGCGGCTCCCGCCTGGCAAGATCACCGCGCATGGGAAAGGGCGTATCCGGAAGATTCAGCGTTTTCTTGTAGTCGGGCTTGTTTTCAGGCATTGCGGTGATCCATGAGGAAGCTCTTGGCGGCTTCGCAGTCGCGCGCGATCTGGGTCTTCAAGGTCTCGAGATCAGGATATTTCTCCTCGTCGCGGATCTTGTGCAGGAACTCGACGCGCAGGTGCGCGTCGTAAAGATCCCCTGAAAAATCGAACAGGTGAACCTCGAGCACCGCGCGCCCGCTCGCCGTGATGGTGGGCCGAACGCCGAGGCTCGCGACGGCAGGGTGGACGGCGGCCCCGATGCCGTGCACCTTCACCGCGTAGATGCCGGTGAGCGGAGGGCGATTGTGCTTGAGTTGCACGTTGGCCGTGGCGAATCCGAGCTCGCGTCCGAGCTTTCGTCCGTGGATCACGCGCCCGCTGATGCTGTAGGTCCGCGCGAGCAGCGTCTCGGCCGCGACGAGGTCTCCCGCAGCGAGGGCGGCGCGCACGGCGGAACTGGATACCCGCGAGCCGGCGTGCATCACCGTCGGCATGGTTTCGACCTCGTATCCGTGGCGCCCGCCCAATTCTTTCAGCAAAGCGAGATTTCCGACGCGCTTCGCCCCGAAACGAAAGTCCTCGCCGATCAGGAGCCAGCGCGCCCTCAAGCGTTTCGCCAGCGCCTGCTCGACGAACGCCTCCGGCGCGAGGGCGGCGAACGAGCGGCTGAAACGCTGAACGTGCACGCGCTCCACTCCGTGCGCCGCGAGCAACTCGAGTTTTTCGCGCAGCGAGGTCAGGCGCGTGGGCGCCGCCTGCGGCGCGAAGAATTCGCGCGGATGGGGCTCGAACGTGAGCACGCAGCTCGTCAGGCCGCGCTTGCGCGCCCCGCCGAAGAGGCGCTGCAGCATCGCTTGGTGTCCGCGATGGATGCCGTCGAAATTGCCGACGGTCAGGGCAACCGCAGGCAGGACCGCATCGGAACTGCCATGGGTAAGCAGCATGAAGCGCCAGGAATAAACACAAGGTTTTGAATTATAGCGGCTTTTGACGAACTGGAATCCTGGAAGCGCCGACGCGAACGCCGAATCGGAGCCGAGCGCGAGCCGCGCAGGGATTAAGATGTGCTCATTGCGGAACCGGGGGACAGAGTGAAAACTCTCGAGGAACAGATGGCGGTCTACGCCGCCTACCATCGCAATCGCTGGAACAGGCTCACTCACTTCATCGGTGTGCCCGCGATCATTTTCGCGATCCTGATCCCGATGAGCTGGGTCTCCTTCGGCGAAGGCGTGACACTCGCGCACCTGTTCCTCGGCGCGGTTCTCGCGTACTACTTTCTCCTGGATGTGCCGCTCGCTCTCGCCACGGCGGTCGCGGTCGGTGCGCTCTTTTACCCCGCGAAACTTGCGGCCGGGACCGGCGTTGCTTCGGGCTGGATCTGGTTCGGCGTATTTTTCGTTGGAGGCTGGATCCTTCAGCTCGTCGGCCACGCGTTCGAGGGCCGCAAGCCCGCGCTCGCGGACAATCTGTTCCAGGTATTCATCGCGCCGGTCTTCCTCGTGGCCGAGGTGTTCTTTGCGCTCGGTCTGAAACGCGACGTTCTAAAAAAAATCGAAGAGAGGTTGGCCGGTTAGTTAAGACGCGTGGCTGCCTGCTTGAGCTCCAGGATCTTTTCGTGGATTTCAGCCGCGTCGGGCGCCTGCGGCCGCCGCCGCAGATAATTCTGCAGGTCGGACAGCGCCGGCCGGAAGCATTCGAGCTGCTGGTACACCAGCCCCCGATCCCGAAGTTCCTCGACCGACTCCGGCATCACGAGCAGCATTCTGTGCATGACTGCGAGCGCGTGTTCGAGCTTTCCCGTCTGCGTATAGATGTTCTTCAGATTGCGCAGGACCCTCGCGATGATCTGGCGCGGGGTCGCCGGCTCCAGATACTGGTCGAGCTGCGCCTGCTCCGCTTTCCCGGTGGGCAGAACTTGCGCCAGGCGCTGGCGCAGATCGGCCTCGGATTGCGCCTCCCCCCCTGTGAAGGGATCGAGCACGAGCTGACCGCGCTTGACCGCGAGCTTGACGAGAAAATGCCCGGGGAAAGAAACGCCTTTCAGGTTGAGCCCGAGGCGTTTGCCGACTTCCAGATAGAGAATGGACAAGGTGATGGGAATCCCGGTGCGGCGCTCCATGACCTCGTTCAGGTAGCTGTTGCGCGGATCGTAGTAATCGATCAGGTTGCCCGAGAAGCGCATTTCGTTGAACAGGTAGTATAAATGTCCTGGGCGAGCATCAGGCTCGCCTCGGCGAGATTGAACTGATCTCGCGACACGATTTCTGCGAAATGCTCGAGCCGGGCGTTCACGCGGCGCGTCTCGAGAAGTCCCTCAGCCGGAACCCGAGAATCCAAAGAGCGCCGAAATACGCCGCTCCTCCGAGGAGCACGAGACCCGCAATCGCGGCGGCCCGCGTCGCCCCGGAAGCGCCGAGCCACCAGCGCTCAGGTCCCATCGCAAGCCACAACACAACCGCCATTGTCGCCAGAGCGGCCGCTACCTTGAGCGTGAACATCCTCCATCCCGCTTGGGGATGATAAATACCGTACTCACGGAGCTTGCGGTAAAGCAAGCCGGCGTTGAGACAAGCGCCGAGCCCGATCGCGAGCGCAAGTCCCGCGTGCTTGAGGGGAACGATCAGGGCGGCGTTCAAGAGCTGGGTGGCGATCAGGGTTACGATGGCGATTCGGACGGGCGTCGCAATATTCTGCCGCGCATAAAAGCCCGGCGCCAGCACTTTGACGAGGATGAGCCCTAGGAGACCCGCGCTGTAGGCCATGAGCGCCTGGCGGGTCATCCATACGTCGCGCTCGCCGAATTGCCCGTAGTGAAACAAGGTCGTGACGAGCGGCACCGAGAGCAAGGCCAGCGCGACGGCCGCAGGCGCCGCGAGAATGAACGTCAGGCGCAGGCCCCAGTCGAGAAGTTTCGAATATTCGCTTTCGTCCGAAGCGGAGTGATACTTGGACAAGCTTGGGAGCAGGATCGTTCCGAGCGCCACGCCAAGCAGCCCGGTGGGGAATTCCATCAGCCGGTCCGCATAGTAGAGCCAGGAGACGCTGCCGTCCTCGAGATACGACGCGAATATGGTGTTGATGAGCAGGCTGACCTGGGCCACGGAAACGCCGAGCACGGCCGGCCCCATCAGCAGCAGAATTCGCCGAACCCCCGGGTCCGAGAAGGATAGTCTCGGTCGCGGCAGCATGCCGATTTTTGCGAGCGCCGGAACTTGCAGCGCGAGCTGCAGCGCGCCGCCGACGAATACCGCCCAGGCGAGCACCATCACCGGCGGCTCGAAATAGGGTGATAAAAACAGCGCCGCGAAAATAAACGAGAGATTGAGGAGCGCCGGGGTCAGCGCCGGTATCGCGAAGCGGCTCCACGTATTGAGGACGCCGCCCGCGAGCGAAACGAGCGAGATGAACAGAATGTAGGGAAAGGTGGTGCGCAGCATTGCCACCGTGAGATCGAACTTCGCAGGCGAAGCTGCGAACCCCGGGGCACTCACGTAGATGATGATCGGCGCCGCTGCGACGCCGAGCGCCGTCGCCGCAAGGAGCGCAAGAGCGAGCAGCGACGCGGTGCGATCCACGAGCAGCTTCGTTTCCGAGTCGCCGCGGCGGGTCCTGTATTCCGAAAGCACCGGCACGAAGGCCTGCGAGAAGGCGCCCTCGGCAAACAGGCGCCGCAGCGTGTTGGGGATGCGGAAAGCGACGAAAAAAGCGTCGGTCGCGAGTCCCGCGCCGAACAGCCTCGCGATCAGGACGTCCCGGACGAATCCGAGGATGCGCGACACGAGCGTCATGCTGCTCACAGTCGCGAGCGCCTTCAGCAAATTCATGCGGGAATTATAGCTTTCACGGACGGAAAACCTTGCACGGGCCTGCGGCACCGATTACAATTGCGCCCTTTCGTTCGAGAATTGACATGGCAAATACAAAGGGCGCGCGCAAGGCGGCCCGCCAGGCCGAGAAGCGGCGCAAGCACAACGCGAGCCTGCGCTCGGCGCTGACCAGCGCGATCAAAAGCGTCACCAAGGCGATCGCCGCCGGCGACAAGGCCGCCGCGCGGAAGACTTTCAGCGAGGCCTCGGGGATCATGGACCGCATCGCCGACAAGAACGTCATCCACAAGAACGAAGCAGCGCGGCACAAGAGCCGGCTCGCGGTACGATTGAAGGCGATGGCCGGGTAAGGCGCACCCGGGGCCGGGCCGCTTGGCCGCCCCTTCTCGCTTCGGCGCGACCAGGCGT
Source organism: Betaproteobacteria bacterium (assembly GCA_005884335.1). Classification (GTDB taxonomy): domain Bacteria; phylum Pseudomonadota; class Gammaproteobacteria; order Burkholderiales; family SG8-39; genus VBDM01. Next base: position 4,514 of record VBCJ01000170.1, read on the forward strand.
GCGACGCGCCCCGAGCGGGCATTCCCCTGCGGCTTGAAGCAACAATCCGGTAGTCGCGCACCGTTCCATGAAAAAACCGGTCAGCCGGGTCCTCATCATCAACGACGAGCCGCTCGTGCTCAAGGAATTTGTCAAAGGGCTGAACGCGGCCGCCCGCTCGCTCGATAATCCGCTCGGCATCACGTTTTCCGGGGTCACCACGGCGCGCGAAGCGCTCGCCGCGATCGAGGAGGACGGCGATCTCCAGGCCGTCGTGGTCGACGACAAGCTCTACACCCTCAATCAGAAAAGCCCCAAGAAGGAGATGTCGGCGCTGGAGCTCGTGCAGCGCGTCACGCGCTTCAGGCCCGAGCTCGACGTCTACATTCTGATCGCGCAGGAGCACGAAGACGAGATCGTCGACGCGCTCTTCGCAGAGGCGGTCGACGGCTACTTCTACCGCGAGGAGCGCGATTACCGCGGCATGTACCGGATTCTCAACGCGCAGGTTCAGGAGCGTTCGCGCACGCCGTTCTACGACCAGCTCAAGAACTACGTCTGGATGGCAAAAGACTCCTGGCACACTCCGGGCCATTCATCCGGCGAGTCGCTGCGCGGCAGCCCCTGGGTCAACGATTTCTACGAGTTCATGGGCGAGCATGTCTTCGACGCCGATCTTTCGGTGTCGGTGAAGATGCTCGACTCTCTGATGGAGCCCACCGGCGTGATCGCCGAGGCGCAGACCATTGCGGCCAAGGCGTTCGGCGCGCGCCGCACCTTCTTTGCGACCAACGGTACCTCGACCTCGAACAAGGTCATTTTCCAGACGCTGCTCGCCCCCGGCGAAAAGCTGCTGCTCGACCGCAACTGTCACAAGTCGGTGCACCACGGCGTGGTGCTCTCGGGCGGCCACCCGATTTATCTCGATTCCTCGGTCAACGCCAAGTACAGCCTGTACGGTCCGGTTCCGAAGAAGACCATCCTTTCCGCAATCCGCAGGCACCCCGACGCCCAGGCGATCATTCTCACCTCCTGCACCTACGACGGGCTGCGCTACGACCTCGCGCCCATCGTCGAGGCCGCGCACGCGAAAGGCATCAAGGTGATCGTGGACGAAGCCTGGTACGGGTTCGCGCGCTTTCATCCTGCGTTCCGGCCCACGGCGCTCGAGGCGGGGGCGGATTACGCCACGCAGAGCACGCACAAGGTGCTCTCGGCGTTCTCCCAGGCCTCGATGATCCACGTGAACGATCCCGGCTTCAACGAGCACCTGTTCCGGGAGAACTTCAACATGCACACCTCCACCAGCCCCCAGTACAGCATGATCGCGAGTCTGGACCTGGCGCGGAAACAGGCGGTGATGGAAGGCTACAAGCTGCTTTCGCGCACGCTCGCGCTCTCGCACGAATTGCGCGCTCAGATCAACTCGACCGGCGTCTTTCGGGTGCTCGAGCTCGACCAACTTCTTCCGGAGGAGGTCAGGCGGGACAACATCCGCCTGGACCAGACCAAGGTGACCGTGGACATCTCGACCTGCGGCTACACGGTGGAGGATTTGCAGCGCGAACTGTTCGACCGCTACAACATCCAGGTCGAGAAATCCACCTTCAACACGCTGACCCTGCTGCTCACCATCGGCACGACGCGGAGCAAAGTCTCGCGCCTGTACGATGCTCTCATGCGCATCTCGCGCGAGGGCCGCGCGCCGCGCCGCCTATATCGGTTCCCGGAAATCCCGAGCTTCACCCGGCTGCGCTACCTGCCGCGCGACGCCTTCTACTGCGGCGGGGAACTGGTGCCCCTGGTCGACGAGAAGGACAACATCCGGCGGGGGCTGCTCGACCGGGCGTGCGCCGACCAGATCGTCCCCTATCCCCCGGGCATCCCCGTGCTCGTCCCGGGGCAGGTCATCACCCGGGAAATCGTCCACTATCTGGTCGGTTTGCTGCGCTCCCAGAAGCGCGTCGAGCTCCACGGGATCGTGTACGACGGGTATCTACCTTGCCTCCGGGTATTGAAGCCGGCCGAGGAACGGGGCCTGCGCCGGATCGGGTAGAAGACCCACCGAAGCGTTGATCCGGCCTTGCAACGTCAAAAACGGTATGTTATACAGGCGTTTCCGAGAAAATTATGCTGCTGTCATTGAACACGACGAAATTCGGCTTTCGCATCCGCACGCGGCAGGGCCTCGTCGTCGAGCACCTCATGATTCACGGCCGCGACGAGGCCGATGCGGAGAGAAAGCTTCGGCAGATGTACCCTCACTGCGAGATCCTGGAACGCAGCGTCATGCAGCCCGCAGTAATGCAGCCGACCCTGGCGCCGGCCTCGGGTACCCCGGACGAAACGAGCTTCGAAGAGATCGTTTCCCTGATCAGCAAGTAGCACCGGGCGCTGACGAAGCGTCGAGAAATCCCGAAGACAGCAACTCCTCCAGCAGGCCCGAGTAGTCCTGCGCCCCGCGGCTGTCGGGCGCATGGCTGAAAATGTCCTTGCCGAGCGCGGGGCTCTCCGCGATGCTCACGGTTTCGGTGATGCGCGTCTGGCACAGCTCCGCCCCGAACCGGGAGGCGAGCTGCCGCGCGATGTCGTGCGACATGCGCCGGCGCGAGTCGAACCGCGTCAAAAGGTAGCGGCGCTCGACGCGCCGCTTCAGCACGTGCTCGAGCGCCCGCAGAGTATTTTCGAGCGCGAGCGCCGCCCTCAGGGCCAGGTAGTCGGTCGAGATCGGGATCAAGACCCGCTCGGAGGCGAAAATCCCCGAGAGAGACAGCACCCCCAGCACCGGGCAGCAATCGATCAGCACCGGGCACTTCCAGTCCCAGCCCGCATCCAGCCCCTGCTTGAGCTTGTTCAGAATGTCCGGCCCCTTGCCGAACAGTGAATCCACCTTGACCAGCTCCATATGCGCGGGGATGAGCTCGCCGCCGAAGCGAATCGGCCGGGCAACTTCCTTGAGCGGCTTGCCTGCGTTGAAGTACGCGAACAGGCTTTCCCCGCTGGAGGCTCCCGGGTTGAGGATCGAACTGAGATGCGACTGCGCGTCGAGGTCCACGAGCAACGGCACCACTCCCCGCCGCGCGAGCGCCGCGCCCAAGTTGAGCACGGTCGTCGTCTTGCCGACCCCGCCCTTCTGATTGAATACCGTCAGGCGCGTTCCCATGCCGAATTCGTTGTGCTAAGCTATTCGCCCTTCAGAGCAATTCGATTATCGCACAGGGCGACGAGATGACCCTTGTCCGGCTAGCGCGTCACGCAGGCGCCGCGGCTTCGCCCATTCGGCCCGACACCCGACGACGCCGAGCGCGGCAATAAGCGCCCGCGCCTCACGGCGCGTTCCAAAGAGATTTTGGCGCAAGTGCTTCGCTGCGCCGTAAACATTGACGGGTGATTTCATGCTTCATTCGATGAACACATACAGCCGGATTCCGGTCGCCTTTACCCGCGGCGAGCGCGTGTGGGTGTGGGACGAATCCGGCAAGAAGTACCTCGATGCGCTCGCTGGAATCGCGGTCAACACGCTCGGCCACGGCCACCCGAAATTGACGCGGGCGATCGCGGAGCAGAGCTCGCGTCTGATCCACACCTCCAACCTCTACCGTATCGCCGAACAGGAAAGACTCGCGGACAAGCTCGCGGCGATAAGCGGAATGGACAGCGTGTTCTTCTGCAACTCGGGTTGCGAAGCCAACGAGGCGGCGATCAAGCTCGCGCGCCTGTACGGCCACGGCAAGGGAGTGGAGGGTCCCGGGATCGTCGTCATGGACAAGGCCTTCCACGGCAGGACGCTCGCGACGCTCTCGGCCACCGGCAACCGCAAAGTACAGCAGGGATTCGAGCCCCTGGTGCCGGGCTTCGTGCGTGTGCCGTTCAACGACATCGAATCGGTGCGCCAGGTGGCTTCGCACGACAAGAGCGTTGTCGCGGTGCTGGTCGAGCCGATCCAGGGCGAAGGCGGAATCAATATTTCCTCGATGCAGTACCTGCGCGATCTGCGCGAGCTCTGCGACCGTCAGGGTTGGTTTCTCA
>VBCJ01000171.1 GCA_005884335.1 Betaproteobacteria bacterium
CCTGGGATACTGTAATTGGGCCTAGACCCGAGGGGGGCAGGCGGGGAGTCGCCCGTTCAAAGGCGAGACAAGGAAATTCTCATGAAAACCACGTCGTCGTCTAGGCCGCTTACGCTGGTTCACGACTCGATCGAAGCCAAGCTCGCGCCGCTCAAGATCCTGGTCATCGACGATCAGTCCACAGGGCGCATCGTGCTGAGCGAGATCATGAGAAGCCTTGACGCGAGTCTGGAGGTCGCCACGTTCGCCGATCCTTTGGAGGGCATCGAATACGCGCGCAAGCATCCCGTGGACATGGTGCTCACCGATTACAAGATGCCAAGCCTGGATGGAATCGAGGTCATCCGGCGCTTGCGCCGCATTTTCGGCTACGAGGACGTTCCGATCGTGTGTATCACGGTAGTCAACGATCGCGAAGTCCGCTACCGGGCCCTGGAGGCGGGGGCTACCGACTTCCTGATTCGCCCGATCGACCGGCTCGAATGCGGCGCGCGCTGCCGCAATCTCTTGAGCCTGCGCCGGCATGAAATTCTCAAGAAAAACCGAACCCGGATTCTCGAGCAGAAGATCGACGAAGCCACCCGCGAATTGAGGCGACGCGAAGTCGAGACGCTGTTTCGGCTGGCGAAGGCCGCCGAGCAGCGCGACAAGGTGACCGGAATGCACTTGGTGCGGATGGCCAAGTACTCCGCGCTGATCGCCAAGGGCGTCGGGCTGTCCTCGGCCGAGCAGGATGCGATCGAGCTGGCTGCGCCGATGCACGATATCGGAAAAATCGGCATACCGGACCGAATCTTGCAGAATCCCGGAAGGCTGGACGGCGAGGACCTGCGAGTCATGCAGTCCCACGCGCGCATCGGCTACGACATGCTGAAGGACAGCTCTTCGGGATATTTGCAAATGGCCGCCGTGATCGCGCTCGGCCATCACGAGAAGTACGACGGCAGCGGCTACCCGACCGGCCTCAGGGGCGAGCACATTCCGCTTGAAGCGCGAATCGTCGCCATCGCGGACGTCTACGACGCGCTCACTTCGATTCGCCCCTACAAACCGGCGTGGCCAGTGGAAGAAGCGCTCGTCTACATGGAGGAGCACGCCGGCAGGCATTTTGATCCGCAACTTGTCGAAATCCTGGCGCGGAACCGAGACGAAGTCCTTTCCATCGGCGAACGGTTTGCCGATCGGCTGGCGCAGTGACCCGGGACCGGGCCGCATGGCGCTGAAACCGACTCTTGCAGCCGTTCCGGTCCGCGTCTCCGCGGGGGCGGGCACCGAGTACGAACAATCAATCGTCCGGCTGGTAGTGGGGGCGGTACTATTCCTGTACCTATTGCCGCAGGCATTCATCGGGTACGAGACCCACGGCCAGACCGATCTGCTGTTCCTGGTAGCAATGGTGTGCTATCTGGTCCTGGCGAGCGTGATATTCAGCTGGATCCACCTGGCGCCGGCAGTTTCACCAGCACGCCGTGTCTGTACGGAAATCCTCGATGTCGGCGCCGTCACCTTCTTCATGTTCAATACCGGAGAGTACGGCGCGCCGCTGTACGCCGTCTACCTATTGATCATTTTCGGTCACGGTTTCCGCTATGGCAGGCCCTATTTGTACGCTTCGCTGGGACTCAGCGTCGTTGGCTTCGCCCTGGTTCTTGCGTTCAACGCTTACTGGATCGAGAACCGCACGCTTGGCGTCGGTCTGATGGTGGGCATGATTTTGTTGTCGCTCTTCGTCGGCAAGCTCGTGACCCGCCTGTTCGATTCGCTGCGTCGTGAGGAAGCCGCAAACCAGGCGAAGCGACGTTTCCTCTCAACGGTAAGCCACGAGATGCGCACCCCGCTCAACGCGATCGTCGGAATGAACGACCTGCTGCGCGACACCCCTTTGAACTCGGAGCAGGCCGAGATGGTGAAGGCGATGCACGAAGCGTCGCAATCCATGCTCAAGCTGATCGAGAACGTGCTCGATATTTCCAAGATCGAGGCCGGCAAGGTCAACATCGAGGAGACCGACTTCGACCTGCACGCCCTGATCAACGGCACCTCGGGAGTGCTCGCGCCGCAGGCCGAGATTCGTGGGCTGCAGCTTCGTACTCTCGTGATGCCGGAGGCGGTCCACGCGCTGCGCGGCGATCCCTATCATCTACGCCAGGTGCTCTATAACCTCATCGGAAACGGTATCAAGTTCACCCAGTCCGGCAGCGTAACCTTGACCGTTTCGAGCCTGGGCGAGAGCGAGCATGCGGTGCGGCTGAGATTTGCCATCGAGGATACGGGGATAGGCATCGCGCCCGAAGCTCAGGAACGCATTTTCGAGAGTTTCGTCCAGGCCGACGACTCGACCACGCGCCGCTACGGCGGAACCGGGCTCGGAACGACGATCTCGAAACAGCTGGTGGAGATGATGGGCGGGCAGATCGGCCTGAACAGCACGCCCGGAAAGGGCAGCACATTCTGGTTTGAGCTCCCCTTCAAGAAGCAGATGGTGGGACTGGTTCCCGAAGCTTCGCTCCGGCTCAACGATATCCGGATCATGCTCCTCGGTTTCGCCGACGCGGAGCTGCAGGCGCTCGAGCAGGATCTCGCCACTTGGGGGGCGCGCACCGGGCGCGCAGCGGGCGTAGAGGCGGGGGCTGCGCGCCTCGCCGAGGCGCAGTCGCTCGGGCACCCCTACCACTTGGTGCTTCTGCGCGAAGACGCGCAGGTCGAACCGAACCGACTTCTCGCGCGGCTCCGCAATAGCCGCAGCCAGAAGGCGCCTCCTACGGTCCTGTGCACGCCCGGCGTATCGCAGATTCGCAGCGCCGAAGCGCTTGCGGGCGGTTTCGTGGCGGTACTGGAAATGCCGCTAGAGAAGCGGCTCCTCTTTAACGCCATCCATTCGGCCACTGCGGTCCAAGCGAGCCAGGAAGGCGTCATTTCGCTCAGCGATTACTACGCCGCCCGCGACGCCAACCGGCGCCGCTACCAGATCCTCGTGGCGGAAGACAACGCGGTGAACCAGCGCGTCATCGTCGGGATACTCGAGCGCGCCGGGCACAGAGTCCGGGTCGTGGACGACGGGGAGCAGGCGCTCGATGTCCTCGAGAACGAGCGGTTCGATGTGGTCATCATGGATCTCAACATGCCCGAGCTCGGCGGGCTGGACGCCGCGCGGGCCTACCGCTTTATGGATCCGGAGGCGATACAGGTCCCGATCATCATGCTTTCGGCGGACGTCACCTCGGAGACGATGAAGGAATGCGAGGAGGCGGGGATCGATGCTTTCTTGTCCAAACCGATCGAGGCTCGCCGCCTGCTTGACACCATCGCGAGCCTGATTGCAAAGCGCGCGACCGCTCTGGCGGCGTCCGGCGACGGCGCCGAGAAAACCCAGGTGGTCATCAATCCGGCGACGCTCTCGGAGCTCGAGCTCATCAGCGCGGATAGCACCTTCATGCCGGAACTCCTCAACGGATTCATCCAGGACGGCGAGGCGCTGCTGCGGCAGATGGAGGCCGCAGTGGCGGCGGAGCAATACGAGACGCTCAGGGACCTCGTGCACGCGATGAAGGGCTCGGCGGTTACGCTCGGCGCCGAGCAGCTGTGCCAGACCTGCGTCGGAATCAGCGGTCAGACGACATCGGAACTGCAAGCGGGCGGACCACGCACCCTAAAGGTGGTGCGGGAGCAGTTTCAGCAGGCGCGCGCTTCGCTCCTCGATTATCTCAAGAAAAACCAGAGCGCGGCCCGCTGAGGCAGGGACGTGACATGGACAAGGGACGGCGCGAGAAACCATGGCTGACTTGTCACTGCGTGACCGAGTAATTCGGCGTCTTCTGGCCGCATCCGATGCAAAACTCACCGCGGCCGACGTAGACGACGCGACATCGCTTCGACAGGATCTGGACATCAGTTCACTGATTTTGATCACATTGGCTTCCGAGCTGGAGGATGAGTTGGGGATAGACATCGACGATGAGGACCTTGGCCGCATACAGACGATCGGCGATCTTTTCAAGGCGATCGAGAGCAGGAAGCGGCAGAATCGGCAGGCGTGACGCGGTCTGAGTCAATGGCTCCTCGGCGCGTAGCAATCACGGGAGTCGGTCTCGTATCGTGCCTCGGGCACGATTACGGTCAGGTGGTGAGGGCTCTTCAAAACGGGGTAAGCGGCATCCGCGCCATGCCGGAGTGGGAAAACCTGGGCCTGAAGAGCCGGGTGGCGGGTACGATCCTGGACATCGAGGCCAAGTTCGAGTGCTCGCCCATCCCGAAAAAACTGCGTCCCGCGATTTCGGAAGCATCCAAATACTGCTGCCTCGCCGCGCTCGATGCCGTCGGCGATTCCGGGCTTTCCGAGGTCGACGTGCGGTCCGACAGAACCGCGTGCATCGTCGGTACGGGAATCGGAAGCGTGGAATCCATCTATACGGCAGGGCGACAGCTCAATTCCGGAGAGATTGCGAAGCTCAGCCCGCTTGTCGTGCTGAAGAGCATGGCCAGTGCGTCGAGCGCGGCGGTGGCCAACCTGCTCAAGGTCCACGGACGCAGTTATTCGATCAGCTCCGCCTGTTCGACCTCCTCGCACAGCATCGGCACGGCATACGAGCTTATCCGTTACGGCATTGTCGACCGTGCCATCGCAGGGGGCGGAGAAGAAGTGCACCCTTTGATTGCCGCGGGTTTTCAGGCCCTTCGATTCGCGCTCGCCACGAAATTCAACGAGTGCCCGCAACGGGCGTCGCGCCCGTATGACGTCGCGCGCGACGGGTTCGTGATCGGGGGTGGTGCGGGGATCGTCGTACTCGAGGCCTGGGACCAGGCGTTGGCGCGTCGGGCTCGCGTGCGCGCCGAGATCGTCGGGTTCGGGACAAGCTCGGATGGTTTCGACATGGTGATGCCGGAGCCGACCGGGATGCACGCCGCCAAGAGCATGCGCAACGCCATAGAAGGCAGCGGTATGAGTCCTCGAGACGTCGGTGCCGTCAACACGCACGGCACGGCGACTGCCAAAGGTGACGTCGCTGAAGTCGAGGCAATGAAGGAAGTGTTCGACGGCAAACCGCCGCCGTTCTCATCGACAAAATCGATGACCGGTCATCCCCTGGGTGCGGCCGGAGCACTGGAGACGATCTTTTGCATAGGCATGCTCGAGCATCGCTTCATAGCCCCTTCCATCAACGTCGAAAAACTCGATCCCGAATTCGCGGGATTGCCGGTCGTAACGACCCCCAAGTTCGGGGAACTGGACACCATACTTTCCAATAGTTTCGGATTCGGTGGAACCAACGCGAGCCTTCTATTGAAGGCATTTCGCAACTAGCGCGGCGTGTTTCGTTCGAGCGCTTTTGCGCATCGCCAGGGTTCCTCCATCAGGCGAGGGAACAAGACTCGCTGCGCATGAGCCCCACCGGGGCGCGTCCTAACGCACCGGTCGGGACGGATCGGATCCGGCCCCGGCGGGTCATGGCTCAAGCGCGCGAGCGCCCATGCTTCGGGCGGGCATGCACAGCCGCGCTCAGGCTGTCGCGTACTGCATTTCCTCCCGTATTTCCACCGCTTCCGGCCGCGCCGCCGCGCCGCCCGGGACGAGCTTTTCCTGCGCGCGTGCCAGGCGGCTCATCAGCTTGAGATCCTTGTCTTCCAGGCGGAGCGCCGCACTGACCCATACGTTGGCGATGTTGAGCAACTCCTCGTGGGTCACGGGGTGGAAATGCTGGCGGCAGCTGAACACGGCCTGCATGCCATTGCGGCGCCGCTCGTTGCGTCGAATGTAGTCCCGCACGGCCGCCTCCCCGGTCCCGTCTTCTGCGAGCACATCAACGATGCCCGCTTCGTGCAGTTCCTCGGCGGTGTAGACACGGCCGGAGAGGATCATCTCTTCGGCACGTTTCATCCCCACGCGCCTGGCGAGCAGACTGTAGGCGCCGTTGCCGGGAAACAGATTGAACAGGATTTCGGGCAGGCCCATCCGCGAGCGCCGCTCGGCGACAATGACGCTTGAGGAGAGTGCCGTTTCGAATCCGCCGCCGAGCGCTTCCCCCTGCACCAGCGAAATGGTGATCATGGGGCTGTTGTAGCTGCAGATCCGCTGGTACATGTTG
>VBCJ01000001.1 GCA_005884335.1 Betaproteobacteria bacterium
TGGCGCTGCTCATCTTCGGCTCGGGGCCGGTGCGCGGCTTCGCGGTGGTGCACTGCCTGGGCATCCTCACCTCGATTTTCTCCTCGGTCGTGGTGAGCCGGAGCATGGTCAACCTCGCCTACGGCACGCGCAGGAAGCTCGAGCGCGTCGCGATCGGCAACACGGCCTGGAAGTAGGCGGATGGAATTCTTCAAGATCCGCGTCGACATCCCGTTCATGCGCCATGCGCTGGCGTTCAACGTGGTGTCGCTCCTCACCTTCCTTCTCGCGGTGTTTTTCCTCGCCACCAAGGGCCTGAATTTCTCGATCGAGTTCACCGGCGGCACGGTGATGGAAGTGAGCTACGAGCACACCGCGGAAGTCGAGAAGATCCGCAAGGCGCTCGACGCGCGCGACTATCACGATTACTCGGTGCAGAACTTCGGCTCTTCGCGCGACGTGCTGATCCGCATGCCCTTGAAGCCCGGCCAGAACAGCGCCGATCTCTCCAAAGCCGTGATGGAAGGACTGACCACGGACGACAGGACCGCGACGCTCAGGCGCGTGGAGTTCGTCGGGCCGCAGGTGGGGCGCGAGCTCGCCGAGAACGGCGCCCTCGCCCTGCTCATCACCTCGCTCGGCATCGTCGGCTATCTCGCGATGCGTTTCGAATGGAAATTCGGGGTCGCGGCGATCATCGCCAACCTGCACGACGTGGTGATCATCCTGGGGTGTTTCGCGCTGTTCCAGTGGGAGTTCTCGCTGCCGGTGCTCGCTGCCGTGCTCGCGGTGCTCGGCTATTCCGTGAACGAGTCGGTGGTGATCGCCGACCGGATCCGGGAAAACTTCCGGAAGATGAGAAAGGCGAGCGTCACCGAGATCATCGACAACGCGATCACCCGGACCATTTCGCGCACGATCATCACCCACGGCTGCACCCAGACGATGGTGACCTCGATGCTCGTGTTCGGGGGACCGGCCCTGCACTACTTCGCGCTCGCCCTCACGATCGGCATCTGTTTCGGGATCTATTCCTCGGTGCTGGTCATGGCGCCGATCGTGCGCTGGCTGGGCATCCGGCGCGAGGACCTGGTCAAGCCGCTCAAGGAGAAGAAACAGGAAGCGGTCATCTAGCAAGACCCGATGCCCGGAGCATCCGCTCGGGGGATGCTCGGTCGCTGGAATAAACCGCCGCCGGAAACTGTTATGCCACCGATGCGGCGAACGCCGTTACAATGACGTCCGCATGTCCCTACAACTGAGGAGAAATCGAATGAAAAAGAGGCTTCTGCTGGCCGGATTTGCCCTGGCGCTCGGGGCGGGATACACGCTCACCGCTTTCTCGCAGGTCAAGCCCGAAATATTGGTCAAACAGCGCCAGGCGGCGATGACCCTGCAAGGCAAGTACTTCGGACCGATCGCCGGCATGGCCCAGGGCAAGATCCCCTACAGCGCGGATGTCATCGCGCGCAATGCGGCCTATCTTGACGTACTGAACAAGATGCCCTGGGACGGCTTCGCCGAGAGCACCAAGGACGTGACTGTAAAAACCGCCGCCCTGCCGGCGATCTGGAGTGAGCCTGCCAAGTTCAAGGAGGCGCAGGAAAAGTTCCAGAGTGCAGTTAGCCGGCTTGTTGCCGCGACCAAGACTGGCGATGAAGCGAGCATCAAGTCGGCAATCTTGGAGGTCGGCAAAGGAGGTTGCGGGAACTGCCACCAGAACTTCCGCCAGAAAGACTAAGCGCGGATTTCCGAAGAAGCCCCGCTGCGGCGGGGCTTTGTTTTCCTGGACAAGATGCGTCCAAAAGCGAATGCGCTTGGACAAGGTGCGCTTACCGTTGTCCTCTGCGCGGCGCTAGTCAACGCCTACGCGCAGGGCGACGCGAAGCGCGGGGAGTATCTCGCGAAAGCCGCGGGCTGCGTCGGGTGCCACACCGAAGACAAGGAAGCAGCCGTTCCCTACGCGGGCGGGCGCGCGCTCAAGACGCCCTTCGGCACCTTCTACGGCCCGAACATCACGCCGGACCCGAAAACGGGAATCGGCAGCTGGACCGAGGCGGATTTCATACGAGCGATACGGCTCGGCGAGCGTCCGGACGGCTCCAACTACTTCCCCGCGTTTCCGTATCCGTCGTTTTCCAAGATCATCGACTCCGACCTGCGCGACCTGTGGGCTTACCTGCGCACCCTCCCGCCGAGCGCGCGTCCGAGCAAGGAGCACGACCTTTGGTTCTTCTTCGGCTGGCGCTGGGTGGTCACCTTGTGGAAGTGGTTCTTCTTCACTCCCGGGCCCTTCACGAGCCTCCCGGGACTTTCGGACACCGCCAACCGCGGCGCGTATCTGGTGCAGGCGCTCGGCCATTGCAGCGAGTGCCATACGCCGCGCAATTTCTTCGGCGGTCCGAAGACGAGCCGCTTCCTCGCCGGGGGCAAGGGACCCGACGGCAAGAACGTTGCCAACCTCACGCCCACGGGGCTCAAGAAGCAAAGCGACCGCGAGCTCGTGGATTTCCTCACCACCGGCATCACCCCCGACGGCGACGTCCCCGCCGAGGCGATGGGCGAAGTGATCCGCAACACCACCAGCCAGCTCACGCCTTCGGACCTCAACGCGGTGATCGGCTACCTGCGCACGCTGCCGCCGCTTCCCAGCGAGAAGAAGTAAAACCGGGGACAGACCACGGTTTCCATTGCTTTCGCGGTAGATACCTGGCTAGAACAGGGCTTCCTCTCCGCCGGCATGCCGGTTGGAGACTTCGCTCGGTCGCCCCGGCTTACCCGGCCCGGCGCGGCGGCCGAGGGCAACCGCCATCTCCTTCCTAAACCGGTCATTGCCGAGCGCGTAGCCCGCATTGGCCGATGTGCGGATTTCCTCCAGCTCCATCGGCTCCAGTGCGCCGCGGAACAGGTCCAGATACGCGGCTCTTCTGTTCACGTCGTCCGGACCAAGCGCAAGAAATATGGGATGGGGAGTGACCAGCACGCTGCGGTGGCCCAACGCGTTCGCGCCGAAGCTGGACCAGGGGTAAGCGCCCGGAGCGTCGACCATCCTGGCGCGCACGGGATTGAGCTCGATGTAGCGCTGGCAACGCAGCAGATAGGTTTCGGCCTGAACGATGCTGGACCGGAAACGTCCTTCCCACAGGGTGCCGCTGAGATCGTAGACACGATTGACGTATTGCACGTAGCGCTGTCCCAAGTGCTTCATCAACAGCGAGTTCCCATCGGGCCGGCCCGGCGTGAGCAGCAGGTGCACGTGGTTGGTCATCATTACATAGGCGTGGATCGAGCACGTGTAGCGCGTCGCCAGCTCCTCCAGATGGTGGAGATAGCAGCCGTAGTCGTGATCGGAAAAAAAGCAGGCGCTGCGATTGTTCCCACGCTGGATGATGTGCAGCGGGGTACCGGCGATGCGTAGGCGAGCGCGACGGGGCATAAGGAGCGTGTCGGGTCCTCTCGATAACCCTCTAACGCCCCTGCCGCCGTCAGGCTTACAAACCGTGGTCTGTCCCCGGTTGTCGGCTTTCGCGCCGGATGCTGTAGTACGTCCCGGCGAAGATTCACCGCGGCTCCGAGCAGGATCGGCATTTCCAGGGGCTCGCCGTAGAACAGCATCCCCACCGCGGCGATCAGGGGCAGCCGGAGAAAATCGATGCACGACGTGCAGACCGAAGCGTTGCGTGCGCAGGCTTTCCGTTCCGAAGCGCGGCAGGGCGGCGAGCACCAGGACGAAGGAAACAAGACTCCGAAGAAACAGGATCTCGAAGCTTCCCATGGTGCGCAGCAGCTCGCGCACCGAGACAGCCATGAGCGAGAACGAGAGCAGAGCTCCGACCATCCACAGTGCGCCGCGCAGCGCAGCGGGCAGTCGGGACAAACCGGGGACAGACCACAGTTTTGCTGTTTCTCTGTTCACCGATCGATTGGCGACAAGTTGGAAACCGTGGTCTGTCCCCGGTTTTCCTCAGCCACGCGCCGGGAAGTCGCTGCGCTCGAGCAGGCGCGAGGCTCCGTAGCCGAAAACGAGTCCCCAGAACGGCGCCCCGATACTGAAGATCGGGATATCCGCGACGGTCACGAGAAACGTCACCAGGGCGCCGAGCGCGAAGCGATCCCTGAAGCTCACCGCGAAGGCGGTCTGCAGCACGCGCAGCATCGCAAGGCCTGCGAGCGCAGCGATGAACGCCTTGGGCGTCGCCAGCATTAAGCGGGTGAAAAAAGGCGCGAACAGGCCGAAAGCGACCGCGAGCAGGCCGACGAAAATCCCCGCGGCATAGTGCCGGCGCCTGTCTCCGGACGACGAGATGATCGCGTTCACCGGGCCGGTCAGGCAGGTCGAGACCGCGCCGACAAACGCCGTGACGATCGATCCGGCGCCGCACGCGGCGGCCACCGCATCGACAGGCGCCGCGTGGCCGGCGGAGCGCAGCACCGTGATCCCCTGCCCGTTCTGCACGACGAGCACCGTAATCGCCAGCGGCACGACCAGCTCGACCATTGCGCGCCAGGAAAACGCCGGCACGTAAAGATTGGGATGGGCAAGCGCGACGGCCTGCGGCGCGGCAGCGAATTTGCCGAGCACGACTATCGTGATGATCCCGACGGCAAGGGCGCCGATAAGCGGCGGCACGAGCCGTGCGAGCCGCTGAGACGCGCCGATCGCGACGAACGCGGCCACCATCGGCGCCGCGATCCAGAAATCGTCGCGGACGGCGAACACGAGATCGAGGCCGAAGCGCAGGAACACGCCCGCCACCATGCCCATCACGATCGGCATCGGCACCGCTTCCATCGCGCGGCGCACCCAGCCGGAGAGGCCGAGCGCGAGCATGAGGATTCCGGTCGCGATGAACGCGCCGATCACTTCCGCGTAGCTCAAGTGGCCGAGCGCGGGCCCGACAAGCACCGCGCCGGGAATCGTCCAGAAGAACACGAGCGGCTGCCGGTAGAACCAACAGAAGGCGATGCTGATCAGCCCGTTCACGAAGAACGCGCCGAATATCCACGAGGACAAGTCAGACGGCGCAAGCCCCCCGCGCGTACCCACCGCGAGGATGATCGCCACCGGGCCCGAGGCCGCGAAGATGAACGCGACTAGGCCGTTTACGAAGTACACGCCGCCGAAGTCGGCAAGAACCCCGCGCAAAACCGGGGACAGACCACGGTTTTTCTGTTTTCCGTTCACCCTTCAATGCCAGCTGGATGGAAAACCGTGGTCTGTCCCCGGTTTCAGATTTTGCGAGCGAGCTCGGCGGCCTTGCCGATGTAGCCGGCAGGCGTGAGTTTGAGCAGCCGCGCCTTCTCGGCCTCGGGCAGCGCGAGGCCGCGGATGAAAGCGCGCATCGCTTCACCGTCCACGCGCTTGCCGCGCGTCAGCGCCTTGAGCTGCTCGTAGGGATCGGGAAGGCCATAGCGGCGCATCACCGTCTGCACCGCTTCGCCGAGGACTTCCCAGTTGGCCTCCAGCTCCTCGAGCATTCGCGCGGGATCCGCCTCGAGCTTGCCCAGGCCCTTCAAGCAGGACTCGTAGGCGAGCAGGCTGTGGCCGAGCGCGACGCCGATGTTCCGCAGCACCGTCGAATCCGAAAGGTCACGCTGCCACCGCGACACGGGCAGCTTCTCGGAAAGATGCCGCAGCAGCGCGTTTGCGATTCCGAGATTGCCCTCGGAATTCTCGAAATCGATGGGATTGACCTTGTGCGGCATGGTCGAGGAGCCGACCTCGCCCGCTTGGGTCTTCTGCTTGAAATAACCCAGCGAGACGTAGCCCCACAGATCGCGGTCGAGATCGAGGAGCACGGTGTTGGCGCGCGCGATCGCGTCGAACTGCTCGGCGAAGCTGTCGTGCGGCTCGATCTGGATGGTGTAGGGATTGAATTCCAGGCCGAGCGACTCGACGAACGCCCTGGCGAAGCTCTCCCAGTCGAAGCTCGGGTACGCGGCGACGTGGGCGTTGTAGTTGCCCACCGCGCCGTTCATCTTCCCGGAGAGGGACACCGAGGCGATCGAGCGCCGAGCGCGCCGCAGCCGGTGCACCACGTTCGCAAGCTCCTTGCCGAGCGTCGTCGGCGAAGCGGGCTGGCCGTGGGTGCGCGCGAGCATGGCCGCGTCGGCGAGCCGCACGGCAAGCGCGGCGAGCGCCTCGATCACGCGATCGAGCGCCGGCAGCAGCACCCGGTCGCGCCCTTCCTTCAGCATCAGGCCATAGGCGAGATTGTTGATGTCCTCGGAAGTGCAGGCGAAATGCACGAACTCGGCGACGCGCGCGCCTTCCGGATTGCCCGCGAGGCGCCTCTTCAGCCAGTACTCGATCGCTTTGACGTCGTGGTGGGTCTCGGCCTCGACGGCCTTTACCTGCACGGCGTCCTCTTCGGAGAAGGTTTCGATGATCCGTTCGAGCTCGGAGCGGGTCGCTCTCGAGAAAGGCTTGATCTCGCCGATCGCGGGCTCGGCGGCGAGCGCCAGGAGCCAGCGGATCTCGACCGCGATGCGATAACGGAAAAGTGCGGTTTCGCTGAAACAGGCCCGCAGCGGCCCGAGTTGCTTGTGGTAGCGTCCGTCCAGAGGGGATAATGCGTTGAGCGGTGACAGCGGCGAATGCGGCGGCATCAACGGAGCCCGTATGGCGAACAGCACCGATTTTATCACGCGGGTGAAGCCCGCCCAATTCGAGCGCCTGCTCACCGAAGTCCGCGCGTGCAGAATCTGCGAGGGCCATCTCCCCAACCCGCCGAGGCCGGTGCTGCGCGCTTCGCCCACGGCGCGCGTCCTCATCGTGGGGCAGGCGCCCGGCCGGCGCGTGCACGAGAGCGGCATTCCCTGGAACGACCCTTCGGGCGATCTGCTGCGCGAATGGCTGCGCATCGCGCGCGAGGATTTCTACGACGAGGGCCGCATCGCCATCGTTCCGGCGGGCCTGTGCTACCCGGGAACGGGCGAATCGGGCGACCTTCCGCCGCGGCCCGAATGCGCGCCGCATTGGCATCCGAAACTGCGCGCGCACCTGCCCGCCATCCGGCTCACGCTGCTCCTCGGCAGCTACGCGCAGGCCTACTATCTCGGCCCGCGCAGGAAAAAAACCCTCGCCGAAACCGTGCGCGCGCGCGACGAGTACCTGCCCGAATTCTTTCCCCTGCCCCACCCCAGTCCGCGCAACCGGCTCTGGATGAAGAGGAACCCCTGGTTCGAGCGCGAAGTGCTGCCGCAACTGCGGCGAAGGTTCAAAGCCGTCCGTATGATATAAAGTCATCCGAAATGAAGCTCATCGGCTCGCTCGCCAGCCCGTATACGCGCAAGGTGCGCATCGTGCTGGCGGAAAAGAAAATCGACTACGACTTCGAGATCGACAACCCGTGGAAAGCCGATGCCAAGGCGGCGAAGCTCAACCCGCTCGGCAAGGTACCCGCGCTGCTGCTCGACGACGGTAGGACGCTGTTCGACTCGCGCGTGATCGCCGGATTTCTCGACAACGCTTCGCCGATTGCGCGGCTGGTGCCCGCGGAAAACCGCGAGCGCGTCGAAGTGCGGCGCTGGGAAGCGCTCGCCGACGGCGTGCTCGACGCGGGAGTGCTCGCGCGGCTGGAAAACCAGCGCGAGGCGAAGCTGCGGAGCGCGCCGTGGATCGAGCGCCAGATGGGAAAGGTCCGCGCCGGGCTCGCCGCGATGGATTCCGAGCTGGGCGACAAGCCCTGGTGCGTGGGCAACGGCTACAGCCTCGCCGACATCGCGGTCGGCGTCTGCCTGGGCTGGCTCGATTTCCGCTATCCCAAGATGGACTGGAAGAAGAGTCACGCCAATCTCGCGCGGGCGTTCGCGAAGCTCTCGGAGCGCCAGTCGTTTTCCGATACGGTTCCGAAGGAATGACGGCTCGGCACACTGAGCTCCGCTCCGGAATCGTTCCGCCCGACGAAACGCCATGCAGGAAATGCTCGCCAATCCAGCCGTACAGGGCGGCCTCGCGCCTTTCGTCGCCGCGCTGATCGTCGCCGCGCTTCTCGCCCCCTTCCGCCTCGGCGGACTCGCCGTCGTCGCCGCATTCGCGACCGCGGTGTATTTCATCGCCGGATTCACTTTTGCGCCGCTGACCGCGACGCGCAAGATCATCCTTCTGGGACTCGCGGCGCCGCTGGCGGGCATCGTCATCGATTTCGCTTTCCGGCCGACGCGTCTCGAGGCGTGGGTGCTCGCCCTGGCCGGAGCCGCCGCGGCGGCATGGATTTTCTGGCCGATACTTGCGCAGAAGGACCTCGAGCGGGCGCTGTTGCCCGGAGGTATCGCCGTGCTCGCCACGGCTTGGACGGTAGGGTTCTCACACAGCCGCCTTGCGGAGGACGGCGTGCGCGCGGGCGCGGCCGGCCTCGCCCTCGGGGTAGGCGCCGGGGGGGCGGCGATCCTCGGCGCTTCGTTGACCTATGGCCTGTATGCCATGGCGGTCGCAGCCGGGTCCGGTGCGTTCCTGCTGGTGCAGATGATCATCGGAAGAAAAATTCACGCGGGCGCGACCTTCATGCTCGCCGCCGCGTTGGTCACCGCGCTGCTCGCCGCCGCCGCCATGATCCTCGCGCAGGTGCCGTGGTACGCTGTCGTCGCGTTCGCGCTCGTGCCGCTCGCGGCGAGCCTGCCGGTGCGCGCGGGTGCGCCGGTCTGGCTGCAAGCGGTGCTGCTGTCGTTCTTCGGGCTCTTCATGGCCGGAATCGCCTGCGCGCTCGCCTGGCACGCGGGCGGCTGAGTCCCATCGACCCCACATGAACTCTTAGAGGAGGAAACCCATCATGCAGACACCCCCGCAAGCTTCGCGATACGTATTCCCGGCTCTCGGCGCACTGTACGAGCGCTGCCAGCGTTTCGCCTATCCGATCCTCCGCGTGGCGTTCGGCCTGTGGTTCATTCCGCACGGATGCCAGAAGCTCTTCGGCTGGTGGGGCGGGAATATTGCCGGCACGGCGAAGGGGATGGCGGCGGCGGGAATCGAGCCCGGCATGTTCTGGGCGTACTACATCGGAACCCTCGAACTGGTGGGCGGGTTCCTCGTCGCCATCGGCTTCCTGACCCGGCCCATGGCGGCGCTTTTCTTCGGCTTCATGCTCGTCGCCGCATTTCACGTCAACTGGAAGCTCGGCTATTTTTGGACCAGCCGCGGCATGGAAATGCCGCTGCTTCTTCTGGTCCTGTCGCTGGTCATTCTGATCCGCGGGGGCGGTGAGTTTTCGGTCGATCGGCGCATCGGGCGCGAGATCTGAGCCGCCGGGGCGCGACAGGCCCGCCTTATTGGATGACCCCGCCGCCGAGGCAGGTTTCGCCGCGGTAAAGCACGACCGACTGGCCCGGCGTCACCGCCCACTGCGGCGCCGAGAATTCCACTTCGAGGTCCTCGTCGTCGACGCGGTCGATGCGGCAGGCGGCGTCGGCCTGGCGGTAACGCGTCTTCGCCCCATACGAGGAGCGCGCCTGCGGGGCGGCGCCGCTCACCCAGGCGAGATCCTCCGCGCGAAGTTTCTGCGACAGGAGCCGCGGGTGGTCGTGCCCCTGCACGACGATCAATTCGTTGTTCGCCAGATCCTTGCCGCACACGTACCAGGCCCCGCCGGCCGAGTCCTTCACGCCGCCGATGCCGACGCCCTTTCTCTGGCCGATGGTATAGAAAGAAAGCCCGATATGCTCCCCGACGGTCTTGCCCTCGGGCGTGCGCATCGGACCGGGCTTCCTCGGCAGATAGCGGTTCAGGAACTCGCGAAAGGGCCGCTCGCCGATGAAGCAGATTCCGGTCGAGCCGCGCTTGGCGGAGTTGTGCAGCCCGGCCTCCCCGGCGATTCTGCGCACCTCGGTCTTTCTGAGTTCCCCGACGGGGAACACGACGCGCGCGAGCTGCGCCTGAGTGAGGCGATGCAGGAAATAGCTCTGATCCTTGGCCGAATCGACCGCCTTGAGCAGTTCGAACCTTCCCGCCGATTCCCTTACGCGGGCATAGTGGCCGGTGGCGATGTGCTTCGCGCCCAGCGCGATCGCATGGTCCAGGAAAGCCTTGAACTTGATTTCGGCATTGCACAGGACGTCCGGGTTGGGCGTGCGGCCTGCCGAATATTCCGCGAGGAAGGCGCCGAAGACGCGCTCCTTGTACTCGGCCGAGAAATTCACGGCCTCGAGCTCGATTCCGATCACCTCGGCGACCGAGGCGCAGTCGATCAAGTCCTGCCGCGTCGAGCAGTACTCGTCGTCGTCGTCCTCCTCCCAGTTCTTCATGAAAAGTCCGACCACGTCGAAGCCCCGGCGCTTCAAGAGCAGCGCGGCGACCGACGAATCCACGCCGCCCGACATGCCTACGACTATCCGGTCGCCCGCCATCGACGGACTCAGGCTACGCGGCGCTGGTTCCTGCGGATGAACTCAGCCATGCGCGCGACGCCTTGCTCGATCGCGGTTTTCGAGGCGGCGTAGGAGAAGCGGATGTGCTGGCCCTCTCCGGGCACGCGCGCACCGAAGTGGATGTCGGCGAGCACCGCGACCCCGGCCTCGTTGAGAAGGCGCTTCCTGAACTCCTCCGAATCCGCAGCGCCGACCATGCGGCAGGCCTCGGTCACGTTGGGCCAGGCGTAGAAGGCGCCGCCCGGCGTGTTGCAGGAGACGCCCGGGGCCTTGTTCAGCAGGCCCACGATCAGGTCGCGCCGCGCGAGGAACGAGGCGCGCATTTTCTCCGCATCGTCCTGCGGACCGTTGATCGCCTCGACCGCCGCCCATTGGCTGACGTGCGAAGCGCAGGAGTCCGTGTTCGTCACCCAGCGCACGAACTGCGGCGCGAGGACGGGGTTCGAGGTGAAGCCGATGCGCCAGCCGGTCATCGCCCAGGTCTTGGAGGCGCCGTCGGAGATGATCGTGCGTTCACCCATTCCGGGCAGCGACGCGATCGAGCAGAACTCGCCCTCGTAGCACAGCCGCGAATAGATCTCGTCGGCGTAGATCCAGACTTCCGGATGCCGCCTCAGGATGGCCGCGATGGCTTCGAGATCCTTTCTCGTCAGGATCCCGCCGGTCGGATTCTGCGGCGAGTTGAGGATCACGAGCTTGGTCCTGGAGGTGAGCTTCGCTTCGAGCTCGGCCGGATCGAATGCGAAGTTGCGCGCCTCGCGCAGGTGCAGCGGCACCGGCACCGCGCCGTTTGCGACGATCTGCGACTCGTAGATCGGAAACCCGGGGTTCGGATAGATGACCTCGTCGCCGACGCCGTGATCGGTCACGCAGAGGATGCTGTAGGCGATGAAAGGTTTCGCCCCGCCGCCGATGACGACATCCTCCGGGCGGATGGTCAGCCCGCGCATCTTGCCCATGTAGCGCGCCGCCGCCTCGCGCAGCTCGAGGATTCCGGCCGAGGGCGTGTAGCCGTGCCGGCCTTCGCGCACCGCACGCACGGCCGCATCCTGGATGTTCGCGGGCGTGTGGAAATCCGGCTGCCCGATGCAAAACGAGATGATGTCCTTGCCTTGGCGGACGAGCTCGTTCACCTCGGCGAGGACGACGAAGGCGTTTTCGGTGCCGAGGTTCTCGGTGCGGCGGCTGATGCGGGGCATGGGCGGAGGGGTCAGGCGGATGCAAGGGACGCCATTTTAGCCTATGCGGCGGCGCCTTCGTGCCCTATCATTCGCCGTGGTACGGGAGACTTCGGATGCTGATCAACTGCGCTGCATATCGGGACGGCAAGAAGCTCGGCGACATCGCACCCGAGGACATCGGCAAGTACGTCAGCCGCCCCGAGTGCTTCGTGTGGGTCGCGATGAAGGACCCCGGGCCGGGCGAGCTCGCCGCCATGCAGCACGAGTTCGATCTGCACGAGCTCGCCGTCGAAGACGCGCGTCACGGCCACCAGCGTCCCAAGATCGAGGAGTACGGAGACTCGCTGTTCGCGGTGCTGCACAACATCGAGTTCGTGGACGGCGAGATCAAGGTCGGGGAGGTCGACGTCTTCGTCGGCAGGAATTTCGTGCTGTCCGTGCGCAATCAGGCCGAACCGGGCTTCGCCGCCGTGCGCGCGCGCTGCGAGCGCGAGCCCGAGCTCTTGAAGCACGGCGCGGGCTTCGTGCTCTACGCGCTGATCGACGCAGTCGTCGACCGGTATTTTCCGGTTCTCGACGCAATCGAGGACGAGTTCGAGAAGTTCGAGGAGCAGATCTTCTCCGGCAAATCGCTGCGCGCCAACATCGAGGGGCTCTACTACGTGAGGCGGAAGCTCACCTCGCTGCAGCACGCGGTGCTGCCGCTGCTCGAGGCGGTCGGCAAGCTGTACGGCGGCCGCGTCCCGCAAGTGTGCTCGGGGCTACAGGACTACTACCGGGACGTCTACGACCACCTGGTTCGGATCAACCAGAACATCAACAGCCAGCGCGACACCGTGACCACCGCGATCCAGGTGAACGTGGCCATGATCACCTTCGGCGAGACCGAAGTGACCAAGCGCCTCGCGGCCTGGGGCGCGCTCATCGCGGTGCCGACCTTCATCGCCAGCGTCTACGGAATGAACTTCGTGGAGATGCCGGAATTGAAATGGACGTTCGGCTATCCCATGGCGCTCGGCTTGATGGCCGCGATCAATGCCTACCTCTGGATCCGCTTCCGGAAGGCCGGCTGGCTCTAGAAAAACCGGGGACAGACCACGGTTTTACTGCTGTTTTGAACTGAAAACCGTGGTCTGTCCCCGGTTTCTCGCGGGCTTCGGGCGGGAGGCGTAGAGCGAACGGAATGTCCTGCCGGATTTCGGCGCGGGGAAGAACCGGCCGCGGGTCCACTCTCCTCCAAAGGGCAGCATGCTGATCATCCCGTCACGCCCGCCGAGGATGCGCAGGAGTCGCACGGCGATCGCCGTGGCGAGCGCGTACAGCCGCGGACGCCTCGCCGTCCATGACCACAGCCGGATCGCCGCCCTCTCGGACCGGGGGCGCAAGCCGCGATCGACCTGCTTTTCGCGAAGCTTGCGCAGCAGCTCGGGCAGCGGGATCTTGACAGGACAGGCCACTGAGCACGCGCCGCAAAGCGTCGCCGCGTGGGGAAGATCGAGCGCGTTCGCAAGGCCCATGTAACTGGGCGTGAGCACCGCGCCCATCGGGCCGGGGTAGACCCAGCCGTAGCTGTGTCCTCCGACCGCCCTGTATACCGGGCAGTGGTTCATGCACGCCCCGCATCGTATGCAGCGCAGCATCTCCTGCATGTCGCCGCCCACGAGACTGGTGCGGCCGGCGTCGACCAGGATGAAGACCATGTGCTCGGGGCCGTCGCGATCCTGCCGCCCGCGCGGGCCGGTGAACAGGCTCACGTAGTTGGAGATCGACTGGCCGGTCGCCGAGCGCGTCAGGAGCCTGAGCAAAGTCGAGAAATCCTCCAGCGTCGGGAGCACCTTCTCGATGCCGGTGATGCACACGTGCACGCGCGGTAGCGTCGTCACCATGCGTCCGTTGCCTTCGTTCGTGACGATCACGCCCGATCCGGTTTCGGCGATCAGAAAGTTGCCGCCCGAGATGCCGAGATCGGCCGAGAGGAAATGCTCCCGCAGCACCTCGCGCGCTTCGCGGGTCATGCGCGGGATGTCGTCCTTGCGCGGCGCGTGGTGATGAGCCTCGAACAGGACCGCGACCTCCTCTTTGCTCTTGTGAAGCGCCGGTGCGATGATGTGCGAGGGCGGCTCCCCGGCGAGCTGCAGGATGTACTCACCGAGATCGGTCTCGATGGGCGTGATCCCGTTCGCTGCTAG
Organism: Betaproteobacteria bacterium; assembly: GCA_005884335.1. Classification (GTDB taxonomy): domain Bacteria; phylum Pseudomonadota; class Gammaproteobacteria; order Burkholderiales; family SG8-39; genus VBDM01. Next base: position 13,712 of record VBCJ01000001.1, read on the forward strand.
CGCCTCGTTCACTCCCGCTTCCTCCGAAAGCATGGACTTCGACTTGATCGCTTTCCTGACGCCGTGCCGACGGCAGATGTCGATGAGCAGCTCGCACGCTTCGGCGCGGGTCTCGGCAAAAAGCACCGTCGCGCCGCGACGCACGGCTTCCGCTTCGAAGCGCTCCAGCCACGCATCCAGGTGAGCGAGCGACCGGTCGCGGATCGCCGCGCCCTCCCCGCGCAGCGCTTCGAAGAGCTCCGGGCCGAACTCGGCCACGGCCTTTGCGCGAAGCGCCGTGAACCCCGTGGACTGGAATTTGCGCAGGTTCGCCTGCAAGGTCGCGTCCGCGAGCGCCACGCTCGAGCGCGCCTTGAAGTGCATGGACTGGATCTGCAAAGGCGCTAACCCTCGGTCGTTCCGGCAAGCACTTCGGCGACGTGCAGCACCCGCGTCTTCACGTCGCCGCGCCGGCGCAACCGCCCCTCGATGTTCAGCATGCAGCCCAGGTCCCCGAGCACGACTGCCTGCGCTCCGGTCGCCTCGATGTTCGCGCATTTTTTTTCCGCCATCGCCGAGGAGATCTCGCCGTACTTGATGGAAAAGGTGCCGCCGAAGCCGCAGCAGGTTTCGCACTCTTCCATCTCGACGAGCTTGAGGCCCGCCACCTTCGCGAGGAGTTGCCGCGGCTGCACCTTCACGCCGATCTCTCTCAAGCCCGAGCACGAATCGTGATAGGTCACGGTGCCGTCGAAGCTCGCGGAAACGCTCGCGCGCTTCGCCATCCTGGTCAGGAATTCGGTGAGCTCGTAGGTGCGCGCGACCAGCCCCCGGGCTTTCGCGAGCATGGCGGGCTCGTCCTCGAAGACTTCGGGGAAATGCGCGCGGATCATTCCGGCGCACGAACCCGAAGGCACGACCACGTAGCGGCATTCCTCGAACTGTGCGATCAGCCTTTCGGCAAGGGCGCGCGCCGCTTCCCGGTCGCCTGAGTTCCAGCCGGGCTGCCCGCAGCAGGTCTGCATCGCCGGCACCGTCACCTCGTATCCGGCGTTCTCCAAAAGCTTGAGCGCCGCAAATCCGATCGAAGGCCGCATGAGATCCACAAGGCAGGTTACGAACAGGCCGACGCGCATGAAAATTCAGGAAAACAGATTTACCCGGGGGCGCCGAAATCATAGCATGCAGGACTCCGTCGGCGCCTGACGCGCTCTTGACGGTTTGCCGCGGCACTCGCAGCATTGGAGGACGGCGGAAACAGCCGTTCCATGTATCAGAACACCGGAGGCAGGCATGATCATCGACTTCGATTCCCATCTGCGCGAAGGCTATTTCATGGACGAGGTCTACAAGCTCGAAGGCGCCTACGAGCGCTTCAGGCCGGTCAAGCTGAACGATGGGCGCACGCACAACACGAAATTTCTGCATTCGCTCGACCCGATCAGCCCGCAAGGCCACGCCGCACACCGGCATCCCTACATATACGACCCCAAGACCCACTGGCGCGGCGGCGACGTCGCGGCGCGGCAAGTGGGCGGCTACGACATGGCGCGCCGTCGCGAGGACATCGGCAAGGAGGGCATCGACAAGCAGCTGATGTTCCCGACGCAGATCACCGTCGCGACCTCGAACATCGGCGGGTTGGGACGCGAGTGCGCGCGCTTGTTCAACGACTGGGTCGCGAAACTGGTGAAGGGCCACGAGGATGCGTTTCTGCCCGTGGCAATGGCGCCGGCGGGCTGTCCCGAAGCCATGGCGGATGAGTTGCGCCGTTGCGTGAAGGAGCTCGGCTTCAGGACTTCGCACCTCGTGCCTTATTGCGGAACGCGCAATCTGGACGACCCGAGCTTCTACCCCTACTACCAGGCGGCGGAAGAGCTCGGCGTTCCGCTGCTGTGCCATCCCAACAGCAACGGCGAGCTGGTCGACCGGTTCGACAACTTTTTCAAGACGCACGTCATGGGACGCCCGACCAACTGTGCCGCGGCGCTCGTTGCGCTGGTGCTCGGCGGCGTGTTCGAGAAGTTCCCCAAGCTCAGAGTCGTGTTCTTCGAGTGCAGCGCCGAGTGGATTCTTTACTGGATGCACCGCATGGACGACGACTGGGAGTGGGCGAAGGATTTCCCGCAGATTTCCGGCATGCTCCGCATGGCACCTTCCGAATACATCCGCCGCAACTGCTACGTGACCTGCGAGGCGGACGAACCCGACCTCAGGCGGCCGGTCGCCGAGATCGGCGAAGATCACATACTCATGGCGAGCGACTATCCGCACTTCGACTCGGAGTTTCCGCACACCGTTTCAAACATCCGCGCACGCGGGGACCTCACCGAGCGTCAGAAGGAAAAGATCCTCGGCGAGAACGCAGCGCGCCTGCTGCGGCTCTAGTCCTCTCACCCCGTGCCGCTTCGCCTCCTCGTTCTTTTCGTCTTGGCGATCGCGCCGGCGAGCTTCGCGGTCGAGCCCACGCCCGGTATTCTTGCCGTTGCCTCATACCAAGGCGCGGATCGCACCGAGCGCCTGATCGGCGCAGCCAAGAAGGAAGGCGAGCTGATGCTGTACTCGTCCCTCACGCAGGACGACCAGCTCAAGCTCGTCGCGGACTTCAAGCGCCGGTACGGCGTCACAGTGAAGTTCTGGCGCGGCAGCCAGGCGCATATCCTGCAGCGCGTGCTGAGCGAAACGCGCGGCGGCCGCTTCGAGTTCGACGTGCTGGAGACCAACGCGCCGCAAATCGAAGTGCTCGCGCGGGAAAAGCTGCTGCAGAAGATGAACTCGCCTTTCACCGAGCAGGAGTTGCTGCCCGAGGTCATGCCGGCCCACGGCGAATGGGCGCCCGACCGGCTCAACCTGCTCGTCTATGCCTACAACACCCACTTGGTGAAGCCCGCGGACGTGCCGAAGTCTTGGCAGGACCTGCTCGACCCGAAATGGAAGCGCCGCATCGGCATGGAGTCGACCAACGTGGAGTGGTTCGCGGCCTTGGTTGAATCGATGGGCGAGAAACCCGGCCTCGATCTATTTCGGCGCTTGGGCGATAACGGCGTTGCGGTGCGCACCGGACACAATCACAGCGCGGTCCTGGTCGCAGCCGGAGAGATTCCTCTGATGCTCGGGATCTACAGCCACGACGCCGAGCGCATGAAGGCGAAAGCCGCGCCGGTCAACTGGTTCGTCCTTCCGCCCGCCGTCGTGCTGCCCTCCGCAGTCGCGGTCTCGCGCCGCGCGCCCCACCCCGGCGCCGCGGCGCTTTTCTACGACTACATGCTGACCGACGGCCAGCGCTTCTACACGGAAGTACACCGCGTGCCGGCAAACAAGAACTACGATACGGCGGTACGCCGCCTGGTGCGGGACCGCCAGGCCCTCAAGGTCGTGAATGCGCAAGAGGCCATCGACGACTACGACAAGTGGCTGGAACTCTACAAGCGCATCATCGTCGACCGGTCGCAGCATTGATCCCCCACGGACCATGAAGAGTACGTGGTCGATTCGTCCCCAGCTCTACGCGGCGGTGTTCGCCGCGCTCCCGGTTCTGGGATGTACGGCTCAAACCGTAATCTACGAGAAGGCCTCGTCTTACAACACCATCATCGTCACCGAGGATCACAAGGGCATGCGCACGCTGCTCTTCGAAAGAGGCGGCGGGCGGCAAAGCGTCGTGAAACCGGGAGATCCGGATCATCTGGAGCTGCCCTATGCGCGGGTCGCGCTCGCCGGGCTGGCGCTGTGCGAAGAACCGCGCCGCATCCTCGTCATAGGTCTGGGCGGGGGGAGCTTGCCGATGTTCCTGCGCAAGCATTATCCGGCCGCGGGGATCGACGTGGCGGAAATCGACCCGGATGTGGTGGACGTGGCGAAGAAGTACTTCGGCTTCCGCGAGGACGAGCGCATGCGTGCCCACGTCGGCGACGGGCGGCAATTCATCGAGAACGCCCGGCAAGCCGACTACGACATCATCTTTCTGGACGCCTTCGGCGCCCGCGACGTTCCGAAACAACTGACGACGCGGGAATTCCTGCAAATCACGCGCCGCGCGCTCGTGCCGAGCGGCGTCGCGGTCGCCAACGTCTGGCGCCCCGCTTCCAACCCGCTCTACGACCGGATGGTGCGCACCTACCAGGAAGCGTTCGAGGAGGTGTTCATCCTGGACGTCCCCGGCGACGTCAACAACATCTTTCTCGCGCTGCCCCGCGTGCAGCCGCTCGGCCAAGGCGAGTTGGCGCTGCTCGCCCGGAAAATATCCACCGCGAAACGGTTCCGTTTCGACCTGGGAGAGCTGGTCGAGTACGGGTTCTTGCATGCGCGCGAGAAGAACCCGCAGGCACGCGTGCTGAGGGACGCAGACCCCCGGTAACCGACGACCCTAGGCCGCGACCATCCCGTGCACGCTGAACAGCTGCTCCGGATCGGTCCAGACTTTTTCGGGCGTGAACCCCGCCCGCTTGCCCAGTTCCTGGAACTCGGCAATCGAGTACTTGCAGGAAATCTCGGTATGGATGGTTTCGCCCGGCGCGAAATCGAACCGCCGGCCTGCGACGTGCACGAACTGCGAGTACAGGCTCTCCAGGTGCATCTCGATGCGGCCCATGATCGGTTCGTAGAACGCCCTGTGACGAAAGCGCTTCACCTGGAAATCCGCTGCAAGCTCGCGATTGATCCGATGCAACAGGTTGAGGTTGAACTGCGCTGTCACGCCCCTGGGATCGGCGTAGGCAGCTTCGAGTGTGGCCTTGTCCTTCTTCAGGTCCACGCCAACCAGCAGGACCCCGCCCGCCCCCGCCATCTTGCGAGCCTGCCTCAGAAAAACGAGCGCTTCAGCGGGAGTGAAGTTGCCGATGGTGGAGCCGGGGAAAAACACCGCTTTCCTGCGGATCGGTACGCCCGCAAACTCGGGCAACACGAGAGGCTGCGTATGGTCGGCGCAGATACCCACGATATTGAGGAAGGGAAAACGGCGCGCGAGCTCGCTTGACGAAGCACGTAGCGTATCGATCGCGATGTCGATCGGAACGTACAACTGTGTCTGCAGCGCCTGGATCAGGATGCGCGTCTTGGCTTGCACGCCGCTGCCGAATTCGATCAGCTGCGCCTCGGGCCCGACGAATTGCGTGATTTCCACGATGTTGCCGCGCAGGATCGCCGTCTCGGTGCGCGTCAGGTAGTACTCGGGCAGCTCGCAGATCGCCTCGAACAGGCGGCACCCCTGCTCGTCGTAGAAGTACTTGGGCGGAATGCTCTTCTGCGGAAGCGCAAGGCCGGCGAGCACATCCTCGAGGAGCCTCTCCCCACGGGGAAGGAAGCTGTAGAAGCGAACCACCCCGGGCGCCGAAGGCTGCGGGGAGGGTTCCGGCTTCATGCCGATGGCCGGGGTCTATCCCGGCCAGTCGTATAGTGGGTGGATCGAAGCGAAGTTGGCCCGCAGCGACAAGCCCGCGGAGGTCTGGCGCGTATTGGACCGGCCGGAGGCGAATTCCAGCCATTGACGTATGCGGGTCGCGTCGCCGACACGAGTGTATTTGCCCCAAGAGTCGAGCAGCACGATGATAATCGAACGCTCGGCCAGCGTCACCTGCATGACCAGACACCGCCCCGCCTCGGCGATGTACCCGGTCTTGGACAAACCGATGTCCCAGCGGGAGCTGCGGGTAAGATTGTTGGTGTTGCCGAAGCGCATCGCGCGGCGCCCGATCTTGACCTGGTACGAAGTCGAGGTCGTATAGTCGCGGATCTTGGGGTAGGCGTGCGCGGCTTGCACGAGCTTCGCCAGGTCCTGCGCGGTCGACACGTTGCGGCCGGAAAGCCCCGTGCCGTCCTCGAAGCGCGTTCCCGACATGCCGAGCAACTGGGCTTTGAGGTTCATCGCCAGCACGCACGAGTCCTTTCCGCCCGGGTACGAGCTTGTGATCGCAGAGGCGGCGCGGTTTTCCGAAGCCATGAGGGCGAGGTGCAGCAGCTCGTCGCGCGTGAGCGTGGTGCCGACCTGCAGGCGGGAGTGCGAGCCGCGCAGCCTGTCGACGTCCGCTTTGCTGATCGTCACCGGCTCGTCGGGGTCGAGCTCGGCGTCCAGCGTGACGATCGCGGTCATCAGCTTGGTGAGCGACGCGATCGGCAACTTCGATTCCATGTTCTTGCCGAGGAGAATTTCGCCGGACTGCTGGTCGACGACCAGCGCGGCTTGCGATTTCAGCGCCGGCTGGCGCAGCTCGCGCGCGAACCCCGCGCTCGAAACGACCGCCAGTGCAAGGAGCGACATCGCGATGAACCGCACCCTTCCTCCCACTTTCTTGTTGGGCCGGCCAGTTTAGCCTTGGCAAAATTAATTTGCAACGAAAATAACAGGATACGCGTGACACTTCACACGTCGTCGCGAAAATGGTCATGAGCCGCCCTGGGGTACCCCCGTTTTCTCTTCAAGCTGCCGCCTGCTCGGCCTCCTCTTGCAGCTGCAGCGCCCACATCTGGGCGTAAGCGCCGTCTTGTTCGAGCAATTCCCTGTGGGTGCCGCGCTCCAAGATACGGCCTTGATCCAGAACAATAATCTGCTCTGCGTCCATGACCGTGGAAAGGCGGTGAGCGATCACCAGGGTGGTGCGGCCCCGGGCGATGCGGTCGAGCTCGGCCTGGATGCCTTGCTCGGTCTCCGAATCGAGCGCGGAGGTGGCCTCGTCGAAGATGAGGATGCTCGGGTTTTTCAGGATGGCGCGGGCGATCGCGACCCGTTGCTTTTCGCCCCCGGAGAGCTTCAGGCCCCGCTCCCCCACGCGGGATTCGTACCGGTCGGGAAGGCTCTCGATGAATTCGTGGATGTGCGCCGCCTTCGCCGCCTCGATGACCTCTGCGGGCGATGCGCTCGGCCGCCCGTAGTGGATGTTGTAGAGGATCGTATCGTTGAACAGCACCGTGTCCTGGGGCACGATGCCGATCGCCGCGCGCAGGGACGACTGCGTCACGCCGCGGATGTCGGCCCCGTTGATGGTGATGCGGCCCGCGTTGACGTCGTAGAAGCGGAACAAGAGTCGCGCCAGAGTGGATTTGCCCGAGCCGCTCGCGCCCACCACGGCGACCTTGCTTCCGGCCGGGATCTCGAAGGACAAGTCGAACAGGATCTGGCGCCGCGGCTCGTAGGAAAAATCGACGTGCTCGAAACGCACGGTCGCGCTTCCCGCGCCTTTTCCAAGGGGCAGCGGCGCCGCATCCGGCCGGTCCTGTATCTCCCGGTCCTGGGTGAGCAGGCGGAACATGCGGTCCATGTCGGCGAGCGCCTGCTTGATCTCGCGGTACACCATGCCCAGAAAATTGAGCGGGATGTAGAGCTGGATCAAGAGGCCGTTCACGAGCACCAGGTCGCCGAGCGTCAGAGTCTTCGCCACCACGCCCTCGGCCGCGAGGATCATGAGCAGCGTCACCGCGACCGCGATGATGCAGCTTTGCCCGATGTTGAGCAGCCCGAGCGAGGCCTCGTTCTTCACCGCCGCCGACTCGTACTTTTGCAGGTTCTCGTCGTACCGGCGCGCCTCGTATTCCTCGTTGTTGAAGTATTTCACCGTTTCGTAGTTGAGCAGGCTGTCGATCGCGCGCGTGTTGGCCTTCGAATCGAGCTCGTTCGCCCGGCGGCGGATTTCCATGCGCCACTCGGTGATAGCCACGCTGAAAGCGATGTAGAGGGCCACCGCGACAAAGGTGACCGCCGCGAAGCGCCAGTCGAACTTGGTGAGAAGGATGACCGCCACCAGGCTGAACTCGAGGACCACCGGGACGATCGAGAACAGCATGTAGGTCAGCAACGTCGAGATGCCGCGCGTGCCGCGCTCGATGTCGCGCGACACGCCGCCGGTATGGCGCTCCAGATGAAAACGCAGGGACAGGCTGTGCATGTGGCGGAACACCGTGAGCGCGACCCGGCGTATCGCGCGCTGTGTCACGCGCACAAACACGACGTCCCGGAGCTCCGCGAACAGCGTGGTCGAGAAGCGCAGGATGCCGTAGGCGGCGAGCAGCGCGAGCGGCAGAACCAGTACGGCGGTCTGCGCGTCCAGCGAATCGACCACTTCCTTCAGGATAAGGGGCACGCCGACGTTGGCGAGCTTGGCGGCGGTCAGAAACGCAAGCGCGATCGCCACGCGGACGCGGAATTCCCACAGGTACGGGAACAGCATCCCGACCGCGCGCCATTCGCTGCGCCGTTTCGTCGCGGCGGAATCCTTCAGCGGGATGGGCAAGGCAAAGCTGCGATGATCGTGTGCCATGGAGGAGTGTCATGTTACATCGACGCGGGGGAAAACCGGGGACAGACCACGGTTTTCGGATCCGCGAATCGTCACTGCCGTTCACTTTTGGATTTCTGCGCTGAAAACCGTGGTCTGTCCCCGGTTTTCCGGAGCGGCGTATCATGCCGTATTGCGTCATAGCACCCAGAGAACATTCCGGAGGGCCCATGCCGCTCGCTGTCTGGTTCGTCGCAGTCGTCGCCGTTTCTTTTGCGCTTGCCTACCTGAATTCATCGGGCTGGTTCTGGATCGGCGCGGGTGCGGTCGTGCTGCTCGCCGGCTTGGGTTCTGGAGCCTTTCCGATGGACCTCTTTCTCGTGCTCTCTGCGATATTCGCGCTATGCAGTGTCGTGCTGGGCGTTTCACCGCTGCGCCGGCTGCTTGTTTCGCGCTCCCTTCTCGCCTGGTACCGCGGCCAGCTTCCGGCGATGTCCCAGACCGAGCAGGAGGCGATCGACGCGGGCACGGTGTGGTGGGACGGCGATCTTTTCTCCGGCCGCCCCGACTGGGGGAAGCTGCTTGCGGTGCCGCGCCCGAAGCTGACGCCCGAGGAACAGTCGTTCCTCGACGGCGAAACCGAGCAGCTGTGCGCGATGGTGAACGACTGGGAGACGACGCAGGTGTACCAGGACCT
>VBCJ01000172.1 GCA_005884335.1 Betaproteobacteria bacterium
CGAACGTTAGGCGCATATGGGCTCGATGGTCTGGGTGAATATCGGAAGCGGCCTTTTCTTTGTAGTCTTCTCGCTTCTAATTGTCGTGCCCCAGGGCCGTGCTGTCTTTAACGGCTTCCCGAGTAAATTATTGTTCATCTTGTCCGTCGTCGCGGTGGGTCTGTGGTTGATGAGTTTCCGGGCATACATGGCGTTCGCGGTCAAAGGCTCGTTGATTCTCGTGGTTCCGCTTCAAATCGCGTACGCTTTTGCGAGCGCCGTTGTTATTTGGGAACTAATACTGGCGGTCATCCGCTCAGTTCGCCTGTGGCCTCGGCCTAAGCGCGTGTACTTCGTTCTCTGCTTATGGGTCTTTCTTTCTGTAACATTCGTTTCCGGCCTTTATCTATTTCGAACCTCCTTCATTGGTTCCGAGTGATGTACAGTCCGCCTAACCGCGCGTTCGAAAACGGACGTTCGCAAGCGTCGCTTCGCTCCCTTGCTCACGCCGTTCAACGCGAACGTTATACGGCACAGGCAACATGTTGACCGGGCTTCTTGCTAATCCCCTCTACGTACGCGTAAGGAAGAACCAATTTCGCGTTCGAAGCCTCGAATCGGCAAAGGAGGCTACCTTCGACGCTCAGCCACCTTTTACTACGGCGAGGCTTTTGATCGGTCAGTTCCTGGCAGCCGAGAGCGCGTTGAAGCGAGCGGTGAAGGAAATGTCGAAGGGCGGAATCTTCGCCGTGTCGCCGCAGGTACTTATTCAGCCGCTCGAAATGCTCGAGGGCGGACTGTCCGAGGTCGAAGAGCGCGCGTTGCGGGAAGTCGCAATGGGTGCCGGCGCGTCAAAGGTTGTGGTGTGGGTTGGCCGTGAGCTCACTGACGCCGAGGTGAGGGATAAACTCAGTGGTAAGTAGCGTGCCGTACAACAACGCGTTCGAAGACGGACGCTCGCAAGCGTGGCTTCGCTCGCTTGCTCACGCCGTTCAACGCGGACGTTCGTCCTATGTTGAGCCGGGAGACACGGTTTGTTGTGCATGTTTTGATTAAACACTGCTCATGGGAGGGAAACGATGAAAAAATGGATCGCACTCTGCATCGCGGTCGGCTGTGCCCTAGCCGCGTCCGTTCTCCAGGCTCAAACCTGGCCGCAGCGGCCGGTCAGGGTGATTGTTCCTTACTCCGCTGGTGGCTTGTCGGACACCCAGGCGCGTGTAATTTCCGAGCGGCTCTCGGCGGCGTTCGGTCAGCAGTTCCTGGTTGAGAACCGCGTGGGCGCTACGGGAGCAATCGCTGCCGAATACGTGGCGAAGTCCCCGGCCGACGGCTACACGCTGTTCTGGGCCACCACCCCGCAAGTCTCGATCGTACCGTTAATACAGAAGGTGAACTACGATCCGCTAAAGGACTTCGCGCCAGTCTCGATTTTCGGTAAAAACACATATGTGCTTGCCGTGCACATCTCGATACCCGCGAAAACGCTCAAGGAGTTCATCGAGTACGTGCGGGCGCACCCCGGACAACTCAGCTACTCCTCGGCCGGCACCGGGAGCGCCGGTCATCTTAGCGCGGCGCTTTTCACTTCGCGTGCCGGACTGACGATGACCCACATTCCCTACAAGGGCGTGCAGGCGGCGACTGATCTCGTTGGCGGCCAGGTGCAGATGTACTTCGGTCCCGCAGCGGACCTGATCCAGCATTCGAAGAGCGGCAAGATCAGGCTGCTTGCCGTCTCCGGCGGGAAGCGCGCGCCGATATTACCCGATCTGCCGACGATCGCGGAGTTCTATCCGGCTTTTCGCGCCGACACCTGGAACGGACTGATGGCGCCCGCTGCCACGCCGAAACGAATCATTGACCGCATCGCGCAAGAGGTGGCGAGGGCAACGCGCGATCCGGGCGTTATCGAGAGACTGAACAAAATCGGCGTTGAAGCGTACGCCAACACGCCGGCCGAGTTTGCCGCCTTGATCCGCAGCGAAGCGCCGCAATGGCGCGACGCGGTGAACGCCGCGGGCATCAAGCAGGAATAGCGATGGCGATGCCATGAAATTGAGACGGGTGGTGCTGTCTAACCCCGTGCATCGGATGCAGTACGGAGTGGCATTTCTGTGCCGGCGCTACCAGGTCGCTCGCTGCGGGTTCTACGCGTGGAAGGCGCATGCCGGCAGCCAACGACGCCGCAATGACGAGGAGCTCGGTGTCCAGATCGCGCATCTGTATCGCGGAAGCCGCGGGAGGTACGGATCGCCTCGAGTCCACCAGCAGCTCAGGCGCATGGGCATCCGTTGCAGCAACAAGCGTGTGGCGCGCCTGATGCGCGAGCAGGGGCTGCGCGCTCGTGTCAGCCGCTTGTATCGGCGTTCAACCGGTGTGCACCGATTCTTTGAGAAGACGAGTAACTTGCGCCTGGATCAGCCAGTGCCCACGCGCACCGACCAGATCGGGGTGGGGGATCTCACGTACCTGCGCCTGGGCAAGCACTGGCGCTATCTCGCCACGGTCATGGATCTGTTCTCGCGGCGCATCATCGGCTGGACTCTGGCCCGCAACCGTACAACCGATGTGACCCTGCGTGCTCTGAAAAGGGCAATCGCACTTCGCGGTCCCAGGCCCGGGCTGCTCTTTCACTCCGATCGCGGTATCGAGTACTCCGCCTATGGCTATCAGGACTTCCTGCGCTCGCGCGGCATCGTACCCAGCATGAACCGGCCGCGCAATTGCCAGGACAACGCCCACATGGAAAGTTTCTTCCATTCCCTGAAGGCTGAACTCACCCACCAACGCAGCTTCACAAGCGATGCCGAACTCAACGCCTCGGTCGCCGCTTACATCGATCGCTTCTACAACGAAAAGCGCATCCATTCGAGCCTGGGATATCATTCACCGGTCGAGTTCGAATGCTTGGCACATGCCCAGCAAAGTGTCCACTAAATCGGATGAAGATCACGCGCGTGAGGCTGCGCACTTCGATCAATCATTGCAGCCGCGCGGCTGGGCGCGAACGTTAGACAGCACAATGGACTTTGACCGCAACGGCGAGTACGAAGAATTTCGTGCGTTCCCTGATCGTGGGCCAGCCGAGTCAATGTGCTCGTGGCTAGAATCTGAGGGTGTGCCTTCTTGTGTTGAAGTCAAGGTTGAGGTAGCGTGATTGAACCGCGGCCTCAGCTGCGGCCTGACTATGCGTTGGAGCGGTCCGCGACTCGTCACGAGCTGTGCGCCGTAGGCGCACAGAATAATTTTGGACCTTAGGCGCACTGGCCGCGCCTCGCCTGGCCCGCTCAACGCAGACGTTAGGTTCTCGGCCCGCAAACAAGGAGCAGGTAGTCCGCGTGGCGGCGGAAACCTCCAGTCGAACCTTTCGGAGTCAACCCTTGCCCGTGCTACCAAACCCACCCGCGCCCCGTCGGCTGGCGACAAATTCTTCCACGACGTTCAACTTCACCTGCACAACCGGCAGGACGACGAGCTGCGCGATGCGGTCCATCGGGTTGATGGTGAATGCAGTTCCAGAACGGTTCCACAGCGAGACCATCACCTCCCCCTGGTAGTCGGAGTCGATGAGGCCCACGAGATTCCCGAGCACGATGCCGTGCTTGTGACCCAGGCCCGATCTCGGCACGACCACCGCCGCAAGCCCCGGATCCGCCAGATGAATGGCGATGCCGCTGGGCACGAGGTCCGCGGCGCCTGGCGCGAGCGTGATCGGCGAGTGGATGCAGGCCCGGAGGTCGAGACCCGCTGCGCCGGCGGTGGAATATTGCGGCAGCGCCTCGCGCAGGCGCGGGTCGAGGATCTTGATGTCGAGAGCCTTCAAACGAAGAGCCGCCTAGCGCTGTGGCAGCATCTTCGCGATGTGCTCGATCAACTGGCGCGCCAGCACGATCTTGGGCGCGCGTGGCAGCTCGTGCACACCGTCCTCGTCGAAAAGCGTCAGCGCGTTGGTGTCCTTGCCGAAAGTCTCCTGCGCGAGGTTTGCGGCAAGCAGCGGGATTCTCTTCTTCTTGCGCTTTGCCTGCGCGTTCGCGTTCAGGTCTTCGGTCTCAGCAGCGAAGCCGACGCAGAACGGGCCCTTCGCAAGCGCCGCGACCTCACCGAGGATGTCGGGGTTCAGCGCGAGTTCGAGCTTGAGGTTGCCATTGCCGCGCTTGATCTTGTGAGGCTTGGGATCGACGGGGTGATAGTCCGCGACCGCGGCTACCGAAATGAAGACATCGGCCTGCTTCGCCCGCGCCATCACGGCTTTGTGCATGTCGCGCGCAGTGATCACGTCAACGCGCTCCACGCCCGCTGGAGCGGCGAGCACCGTTGCGCCGGACACGAGCGTCACCTCCGCGCCGGCCTCTACCGCCGCCTGCGCGACGGCGTAGCCCATTTTCCCGGAGCTTTGATTCGTCACTCCACGCACCGTGTCGATCGGCTCATAGGTCGGTCCTGCCGTGATCAAGACTTTTTTTTTGGTAAGTGCCTTGGGACCGAGCGCAGCCGCGACTTCTGCGAAGATCTCCCCGGGCTCGAGCATCCGCCCCATACCACCCTCGCGGTCGGCATGGTCGCCTTCAGTCGGGCCGAGGATGCCCACGCCGTCGGCGCGCAAGCGCTCGACGTTGCGCTGCGTCGCCGCGTTCTGCCACATCTCCACGTTCATCGCCGGCGCGACCATGAGCGGGCAGCGGCGCGCGAGGCACAGGGCCGAGAGCAGGTCGTCGCCGAGCCCGTTCGCGACCTTCGCGAGGAAATCGGTCGTCGCGGGCGCGACCACGATGATGTCCCGGTCGCGCGAGAGCTCGATGTGGCCCATGCTGTCGGGCACGCGCGTGTCCCACATGTCCGTGTGCACAGGCTGGCCGGAGAGCGCCTGAAGCGTCGCCGGTGTGATGAAGCGGCAGGCCGCCTCGGTCATGACGACGCGCACGTCGGCGCCGGCCTTGACGAAAAGGCGCGTCAGCTCGGCCGCCTTGTAAGCGGCGATTCCGCCGGTGATCCCGAGCAGAATCCTCTTTCCGGAAACGTCCGTCATCGCAGATAGCCAGTAGCGCGTTAAGCTGCAAAACGAGATTTTAAGCGAATTCCATGGCCATTACAGACTGGCCCGTTCAGGAACGTCCCCGCGAGCGGCTGCTTGCTCTCGGCGCCGCCTCGCTCGCCGACGCTGAGCTGCTCGCGATCCTGCTTCGTACCGGCATCAAGGGAAAGAGCGCGGTCGACCTCGCACGCCAGCTGCTTGGGCGCTTCGGCTCCGTCGGCGGGCTGCTCGATGCGGGATCCACGAACCTCGCGGAGACCCCGGGTCTGGGGAGTGCCAAGCTCGCGCAGCTCCAGGCGGCCCTCGAGTTGGCGCGCCGTGCCCTCAAGGAGGAAATCTCCTCGCGAAATGCATTGTCGTCGCCGCGAGCAGTGCGCGATTATCTGCGCCTTGCGCTCGCCGGACGCGAGCAGGAAGTCTTCGCTGTGCTGCTCCTCGACGCGCAGCATCGCGTCATCGCATACGAGGAGCTGTTCCGCGGCACGCTGACCCAGACGAGCGTTTACCCGCGCGAGGTGGTGAAGTGCTCCCTGCGGCATAACGCGGCGGCCGTGATTTTCGCGCATAACCACCCCTCCGGTGTCGCCGAGCCGAGCCATGCCGACGAGATCCTCACCCGCTCGCTGAAAAGCGCGCTCGCCCTGGTCGATATTGAGGTGCTCGACCATTTCATCGTCGCGGGCAGCCGCACGATGTCCTTTGCCGAACGCGGGCTGCTGTGACGATCCACGGCGGATCCTTCCCTGCGCTTGACTTCGAGCTTGAACGCGCACCTTGTTTCGACCTATAATGCGCCCCTTTCCCGCGGAGCATCGCATGGCGCGAGTCTGCCAGGTAACGGGCAAGAAGCCCCAGGTGGGACACCACGTTTCCCACGCCAACAACAAGACCCTACGCCGGTTCTACCCGAACTTGCAGTACCGCCGTTTCTGGGTGGAAAGCGAAAAGCGCTGGGTGAGGTTGCGCATTTCCAACGCCGGCGTGCGCATCATCGACAAGAAGGGCATCGACGCGGTGCTCAAAGAGCTGCGCGCGCGCGGCGAGATCTAGCCGAGGAGTTGCGACGATGCGTGAGAAGATCAAGCTCGAATCCACAGCCGGCACCGGCCATTTCTACACCACCACCAAGAACAAGCGCAGCACGCCCGACAAGATCGAGATGAAGAAGTACGACCCCAGGGCGCGCAAGCACGTCATCTACAAGGAAACAAAGATCAAATAAAAAGCCCGCTTTCGCGGGCTTTTTATTTGGCCAGCGTCGGCCGACCTGTTTGCCAAGCGCGCCTACTTTGGCTGCGATTTGGTATCGCGCGGAGCCTCGGCAACGCCGCGCTTGTAGACGACTTTCTGGGTGCTGCCGTCGCAGGTTCCGACGACCTTGCCTTCACCTTCCTTCACCTGCTCGTTCGGAACGATGTCCAGCGTGAAGGCTTGCACGCCATTTGCCTTGATCTTCGCTTCGATCTCGGACTTGAGTTCCTCGCAAGGCTTCACCTGCGCAAGGGCCGGCGAAGCAATCAACATCGACGCAGCTACCGCGATAAGGCTCTTCATCCCAGGTCTCCTTTCTTGCTGTAAAAAGCCCCCCCGAAACCGACTGACGCCGCATATGCTACCCGGAAGTCCACTGGCGCGCTGCGGAACAAAAAACCCGCCGGTCGGGCGGGTTTTTCCTGGTCTCCCGCTTCCGCGGGAATGAAGCGCCCTAGGCGTAGCAGCGCAGCCGGTGCGAGAATTCCGCAAGCGGGCGGATGCCACTCGCTTCGGCGCGGTGGCACCAGTCCTGCAGCTGCCGAACGAGCTGCTCGCGGGAGGCGCTCGAGCGCTCCCACAGCGACGCGAGCTCGGCGCGCATCGAGTACACGGTGTGCAGCGCGCGCGATTTCGCCAGTCCCTGCTTGAGGTTCGCGCGCTCAGTCTCGCACAGCGATTTTTCGTCGCGGTGGAGCCAGCGTTTCAGGCTCTTCAGAACGTGCGCGTCATGCGGCGCGAGCCGGCGCAGCTTGCCGAGCTCCTCGGCGTAGGTGCGCTTGAGCGACTTGGCGTATTTCGCCAGCACGTCGTAACGGTGTGTGATCACCGCCTGCAGGGTCTCCGAGTCCACCGCGGGTTTCGCCTCGGTGAAACGCGGCGTCGGCGCGACCTTCTTCACCTGTGCGAGGCCGAGCGCCTCGAGCAGGCAAATGTACATCCAGCCCAAGTCGATCTCGTACCACTTATTGGAAAGCTTCGCCGAGGTCGCATAGGCGTGGTGATTGTTGTGCAACTCCTCGCCACCGATGATGATGCCCCAGGGAACGATGTTCGTGCTCGCATCCTCGGTCGACCAGTTGCGGTATCCCCAGAAATGGCCGATTCCGTTGATGACGCCCGCCGCCCAGAACGGGATCCAGGCGATCTGCGTGATGAGTATCAGAGCGCCCGGGACGATGCCGAACAGCATGACGTCGGCGGCGCCCATCAGGGTGATGCCGAGTATCGAAAAGCGGGAGTAGACGTTGCGCTCGAGCCAGTCCTCGGGCGTGCCGTGGCCGTAGCGGGTCATCGTCTCGCGGTTGTAGGATTCTTTGACGTACAGAAACACGCCGCCCCAGAGCACGCGGTTGATTCCGACCTGCTGTGGGCTGTGCGGGTCTTCAGCCGTTTCGCACTTGGCGTGGTGCTTGCGGTGAATCGCAGCCCACTCCTTGGTCACCATGCCGGTCGTCATCCACAGCCATAGACGAAAGAAGTGGCTCGCCAGCGGATGCAGATCGAGCGCGCGGTGCGCCTGGCAGCGATGCAGGAACACCGTCACGCTGACGATGGTGATGTGGGTAAGACCGACAGCGGCGAGGACGTAGCCCCACCACGGCAGGTCGAAAACGCCTGAAAACAGGACGCTGGATTCCATCAAGTTCCCCTCTGAGGTTCTGCGGATTCTACGTGAATCCGGACAAAGGGCAAGGGCATAATCCCGTATGCTCCACTCAGGGATTTCCCTATCCTATTCATGTCCTTGCAAGCTGGTGAATTCACGGAAATTCAGTTCCAATACGTGAGATTTTCACGCAGGATATATAGAAAACAATCGTGCGCGAAAGCCTTGGCTCCTGGTTCATGCGGCACGCTCGAGCACCGCGGCGAAGAAACCGTCGGTACCATGCAGGTGCGGCCAAAGCTCGAGATAATCCTTCATTTGGAGCCGGATCCCACTCTTTTCAAGCACCTCGCCCGCGGGCCGCAGCGTAAATTCGGCGCTGCGCAGGAAATCCTCGACAATCCCGCGGTTTTCTTCCTCGAGGATGCTGCAGGTGGTATAAACGAGCCGCCCGCCCGGTTTCACGAGCCGCGCGGCGGCGGCGAGAATTGATTTCTGCTTTTCCACGAGCTCCGCAACATCCTCGGGCGTCTGGCGCCACTTCATGTCGGGATTGCGCCGCAGAGTCCCGAGGCCGCTGCAGGGCGCATCCACCAGCACGCGGTCGATCTTGCCCGCTAGGCGCTTCACACGCGCGTCGTTCACGCCCTCGATCCGCTGCGGATGCACGTTGGACAGGCCCGAGCGCGCAAGTCGGGGCTTCAGCCCGGCGAGCCGCTTCGGGGAGATGTCGAACGCGTAGAGGCGCCCCGTCGAGCGCATGAGTGCCCCGAGTGCGAGCGTCTTGCCGCCCGCGCCTGCGCAGAAATCCACCACCATCTCGCCGCGCTTGGGCGCGACCAGATGGCAGAGCAATTGGCTCCCTTCGTCCTGCACCTCAATGCTGCCTTGCAGAAACAGCGCATGCCGGTTGATCGCGAGCTTCTCCTTTAGCCTGATCCCTTCGGGCGAGTAAGGCGTCGCGGTGGCGCGAAGCCCGTCGGCCGCGAGCCGTTCGAGCGCCGCTTCGCGCGAGATCTTCAGCGGATTCACGCGGAGGTCGAGCGG
>VBCJ01000173.1 GCA_005884335.1 Betaproteobacteria bacterium
CGCCGATGCGCTCTACGATTCCGCGAAGGTCGCGCACGACACGCGCTGGGATTTGCCGCTGCCGGACCTTTCGGCCACGCTCGAGTTTCAGGATCGTGTTCTCGATCGCGTGCTGGCGCGGCTCGAACGGGAACCGGACAACGAGTGGTTTCTCTACTTCGTGCAATTGGCGCTCTTCCATGAGGACATGCACGCGGAAGCGTTTCACTATACACGGCAGACGCTCGGCTACGCGGATCCGCTCGACCGAGACAATGCAGCAGGGAAGGGCGCCCTGGACGGAGACGTCGAGCTGCCCGGTGGGGAATTTCTGCTTGGTGCGGCGCGGAACTCCGGGTTTCATTTCGATAACGAAAAGTGGGCGCACCGGGTGAAGCTCGAGCCCTTTCGCATCGCCCGGGCGCCGGTGACGAATGCGCAATTTCTGGAATTCGTCCGCGACGGCGGCTATAGTCGCCGCGACCTGTGGTCGACCGAGGGCTGGAACTGGAAGGACCGGGCGAGAGGCCCGCGCTACTGGGTCGAACGCGACGGAGAATGGCGGGAGCGCCGCTTCGACGAGGAGGTGCGGCTGGGCGGCAATCTCCCGGTCATGCATGTCAACTGGCATGAAGCCAACGCGTACTGCCGCCATTCGGGCCGGCGTTTGCCGAGCGAAGCGGAATGGGAGATGGCTGCAGCGTTTTCGCGCGTCACACCGGCCAATCTGGGCGGATCGGGACGCGTTCCCGTGGGCGAATTCGCGGAAGGAGACAGCTTCGCCGGCTGCCGGCAAATGCTCGGCAATGTCTGGGAATGGACCTCCAGCACCTTCGCGCCCTATCCGGGTTTCGTATGCGATCCCTATCGCGAGTATTCCGAGCCATGGTTCGGAACTCACAGGGTATTGCGCGGGGGAAGCTTTACGACGCCCGCGCGGCTGATTACCAATACCTGGAGGAATTTCTATACTCCGGACCGCGGCGACATTTTCGCGGGGTTCCGCACCTGCCCGATCGAGTGAAGTCCATCCAGTCCAGAGACAACCCGCAGGTCAAAGCCCTGATCAAGCTCGCCGGATCGTCGCGGGAACGGCGCAGGACCGGCACCACGCTTCTGGAGGGCGAGCATCTGGTGCGGGCGTATCAGGACAGCGGCGGCACGGCGGAAATGATACTTGCGAGCGAGAGCGCGCTCGCAAGGCCGGCGGTCCGCAGCCTTTTCGAAAACGTGGCCGCGAAGTCACGCCTGGTGCTCGCAGATGCGCTTCTCGCGCGGGTGTCTCAGCTCGTGAGCTCGGCGGGCCTTGCGGCGGTCATCCGGACGCCCCTGCCGAGTCCGGCGCCGCAGGGTATTTCGAGCTGCCTGTTGCTGGAAAATATCCAGGATCCGGGAAACCTGGGATCGATCCTTCGGACTGCGGTGGCGGCCGGCGTGCCGCACGTCTTCCTCTCCAAGAACTCCGTGTTCGCCTGGTCGCCCAAGGTCATCCGCGCCGGCATGGGCGCGCACTTCTTCCTGTCGATCTTCGAGGGCGTCGACGTCGCTGAATTCGCATTCCGCGGCTCGGTGGTTGCCATGGAACCGCGCGCCAGAGCGTCGCTCTACGAGCTCGATCTCAGGGGCCCGGTCGCCTGGGTATTCGGCAACGAGGGCGCCGGGCTGTCCGAAGGCGCCCGGCGGCTCGCCGCTCACCGGGTGCGCATCCCCATGCCCGGGCCCGCCGAATCGCTGAACGTCGCCGCGGCGGTCGCAATCTGCCTGTTCGAGCAGATTCGTCAACGGAGCGTCAGTACGCCCGCCGTTCCAGCTTGAACTCCTGCATGATCGTCGTGGCGATTTCCTCGATCGATTTCGCCGTCGAATTCGCCCAGCGTATGCCTTCGCGCGACATCAGTTTTTCCGCCTGCTGCACTTCGTAGCGGCAATTCTCCAGATCGGCGTACTTGCTGTTGGGCCGACGCTCGTTGCGGATCTCCCGCAGCCGCTCCGGTGCGATGGACAGGCCGTACAGTTTGCGGCGGTAGCTCTGGAGTGCGGTGGGCAGGCTCATCCGGTCGAAGTCCTCCGGAATGAGCGGGCAATTCGCCGCGCGGATTCCGAATTGCAGCGACAAATACAGGCTGGTCGGCGTCTTGCCGCTGCGCGACACTCCGACCAGGATCACGTCCGCCTTGTCGAGGTCCCGGGATGACGCCCCATCGTCGTGGGCGAGGGCGAAATTGATCGCGTCGATGCGGTGGGTGTAGCCCTTCTCGTCCCGCGCGCTGTGGGACCGGCCGATCGTGTGGGTGGACTTGGCTCCGAATTCCGCTTCCAGGGGGTCGAGAAAACTCTCGAAGAAATCCAGCACGAACGCCTCGGCCTTGCGCACGGTTTCGCGTATCTCGGCGTTGACCAGCGTGGTGAATACGACCGGTCGGCCCTTGCCCGAAACGGCTGCCTCGTTGATCCGGGCCACGCAGGTCTGGGCCTTCGCGACCGAGTCGATGAAGGGGACGGTCATTTGGTCGAATTCGATGCCGTCGAACTGCGTAAGCAGGCTGTGGCCGAGCATCTCGACCGTGATTCCGGTGCCGTCGGAGACGAAGAAGACGGTTCGGCGGCGGTCGGGCATGAAGAGAGGCCAGGCGGGGTATTTTGGCTGCGCGGGAGATGCGCTGCCTGTAACATAACGGTTTCAAGATGATCCTTCAACCGCGGCGAAGGACCGCTCCCATGGCTCGGCTCAAATACGTGGTGAATTTCGATCGGCTCGGAATGCGAGACATCGAGCAGGTCGGAGGGAAAAACGCATCGCTGGGCGAGATGATCGGCCAGCTCTCCAAGGCGGGAATCCGTGTCCCCGGCGGTTTCGCCACGACGGCCGATGCTTTCCGGGAGTTCCTCGATCGGAGCGCACTCGCTGCCCGCATCGAAGCGCGGCTCAAGGGGCTCGATGCCGACGACGTACAGGCGCTCGGGCGCTGCGGAGCGGAGATTCGCGGCTGGATCGAGGCGACGCCCCTTCCGAAGCAGCTCCAGTCCGAGGTAGCCCAGGCGTACGAGGAGCTGACCGGAGGCGACGAGAGCGTATCGGTGGCGGTGCGTTCCAGCGCCACGGCCGAGGACTTGCCCGACGCTTCTTTCGCCGGACAGCAGGAGACCTTCCTCAATATTCGCGGCCTCGACAACGTCATGGCCGCGCTCAGGAGCGTGTTCGCCTCGCTGTACAACGACCGCGCGATTTCCTACCGGTGCCACAGGGGATTCGGGCATTCTTCGGTGGCGCTCTCCGCGGGCGTGCAACGCATGGCGCGCAGCGATCTGGGTGCGAGCGGCGTGATGTTCACCCTCGATACCGAATCGGGCTTCCGCGACGTCGTGTTCATCACCGCGTCCTGGGGACTGGGCGAATTGGTCGTGCAAGGCGCGGTCAACCCCGACGAGTTCTACGTCCACAAGCCGATGCTGCGCGGCGGCAAGTTCCCCGTGATCCGGCGTGGCCTCGGCTCGAAATTGCAGAAGATGGTATTTGCCGAGCAGGCTCAAGCGGGGCTTTCCGTAAAGACCGTGGATGTGCCCGAGGCCGAGCGCAACCGCTTCTGCTTGAGCGACGAGGACGCGATCGAGCTTGCGCGCTCTGCACTGAAGATCGAGGAGCACTACCAACGGCCGATGGATATCGAGTGGGCGAAAGACGGCGCGGACGGCAGGATCTACATCCTGCAGGCGAGGCCCGAAACCGTGAAATCCCGCAAATCGGCAGAAGGGCAGGAGCGCTTCGTCCTGAAGCAGAAATCCGAAGTGCTCGCCTCCGGCCGCGCGATCGGTCACAAGATCGGGGCGGGCATCGTGCGCGTGGTCAAGGACGCCTCGGAGATGGGGTGCATCAAACCCGGCGACATCATCGTGACCGACATGACCGACCCCAACTGGGAGCCGGTGATGAAGCGTGCCGCGGCCATCGTCACCAACCGCGGCGGCCGCACCTGCCACGCCGCGATCATCGCCCGCGAGCTCGGCATCCCCGCGGTGGTCGGGTGCGGCGATGCCACCGCCAGGCTCAAGGACGGGGAGCCCTGCACCGCGTCCTGTGCCGAAGGTGACACCGGAAAGGTCTACCGCGGCATCCTCGAGATCGAAGTGACCTCGCGAGACTACGGCGAAATGCCGAAATGCCCCGTCAAGATCACGATGAATATCGGCAATCCGCACCTCGCTTTCGACTTTCAGGCGCTGCCGAACTGGGGGGTCGGGCTCGCCCGTCTGGAATTCGTGATCAACAACATGATCGGCGTGCATCCCAAGGCGGCCCTCGAGTATCCGGACCTCCCTGCCGACCTCAAACGCGAGGTGGAGCATGCGGCCCGGGGCTACCGGGACCCGCGTACCTTTTTTGTGGAAAAGCTGACCGAAGGGGTCGCGACCATCGCCGCGGCTTTTTGGCCGAAGCCCGTGATCGTCCGCTTGTCGGATTTCAAGTCGAACGAGTACAAGAAACTGATCGGCGGTGCGCGCTACGAGCCCGACGAGGAGAACCCGATGCTCGGTTTCCGCGGCGCCTCCCGCTACGTTGCGGAGTCGTTCCGCCGTTGCTTCGAGATGGAATGCCAGGCGATGCGCCGGGTGAGAAACGAGCTCGGGCTGACCAATGTCGAGATCATGGTGCCGTTCGTGCGCACGCTGAAGGAATGCGCTCAGGTGATCGAGCTGCTCGCCGCAAACGGCTTGAAGCGCGGCGAGAACGGCCTGCGGCTCATCATGATGTGCGAATTGCCTTCGAATGCGATTCTCGCCGAACAATTTCTCGAGTACTTCGACGGGTTCTCGATCGGGTCGAACGACCTCACGCAGCTCACGCTCGGCCTGGATCGCGACTCGGGACTCGTCGCGGACGCGTTCGACGAGCGCGATCCGGCGGTGAAAGCCATGCTGCGGCAGGCGATCCAGGCGTGCCGCAAGGCCGGAAAATACGTCGGCATCTGCGGGCAGGGGCCTTCCGACCACCTCGACTTCGCCCGGTGGCTGGTTCAGGAGGGCATCGAGAGCCTCTCCCTCAACCCCGACACCGTCGTCGATACGTGGTTGCAGCTCGCGCGCGAAGCCGATGCGTCGGCCAAGGCGAAAGTGGCGGCAAGTTAGCTACCGCGAACGCAGCAAGCGCTGCTGCTCGCGTTTCCAGTCTTTTTCTTTCTCCGCAGCGCGCTTGTCGTATTGCTTCTTCCCTTTCGCAAGGCCGATATTGATCTTGACCCGCCCGCGCACGTAGTGCAGGTCGAGCGGGACCAGGGTATACCCGGCGCGATCGACCCTGCCGATGAGGCGGCGGATCTCCTCCGCGTGAAGCAGGAGCTTTCGCGTGCGCACGGGATCGGGGTGCACGTGCGTGGACGCGGCCGAGAGCGGACTGATGTGCGCGCCGATGAGGAAGATCTCCTCGTTCCGCACCATCACGTAGGCCTCCTTCAGTTGCGCGCGCCCCGCACGGATGGCCTTGACTTCCCACCCTTCCAGGGCGACGCCCGCCTCATAGCGCTCCTCGATGAAGTATTCATGCGTCGCTTTGCGGTTCTCGACGATCGTCACGAGAGAAAATTCCCTATATGATTGCTCGATTCTACAACGATGACAGTCGTCGACCGATCGGCGTTGGTAGGTCACAGCGCGCAGAAAATGTATGCGCTTGTCGCGGACGTGGAATCCTACCCGCAGTTCCTGCCCTGGTGCGACAGGGCGGTGGTTTCGGTCAACGAGCCGGGCCGAACCGTCGCGACCTTGCACATCAACTTCCGCGGCTTGAAAAAGGAATTCACCACGGAGAATCTCAATCAACCCGGCGTGCGCATCGACATGACGCTCCTTTCGGGACCTTTCAGCAGCCTGGAGGGAAGCTGGCTGTTCATTCCGCTTTCGGAGAAGGCCTGCAAGGTGGAATTCAAGCTGCGTTACCAGTTTGCGAGCGTGCTGCTCGAGAAGGCCGCCGGATCGGCATTTCGCCGCATTGCCGACAGCTTTGTCGATGCGTTCGCGCGGCGTGCGAACGAACGTTTCGGCAGCGCATGAGCGCGTCGCGAATCGTCGTCGATGTCGTCTACGCCCTGCCTCGACGGCAGGTGATTCGAAAGCTTGCGCTCCCCGAGGGAAGCACGCTCGCGGACGCGATCCGGGCGAGCGGCCTGGCCGGGGAATATCCGGAGATCGCTTCGGCGCGCGCGGGAATCTACGGGAAGACCGTTCCGGCCGGCACGGCTTTACGCGACCGCGACCGAGTCGAAATCTACCGGCCGCTGCGCGCCGATCCGAAGGAAGTCAGGCGGACGCGCGCCGAAAAAAAGCGCGCCAAAGAATGAGGCTCAGTTGCAGGACTGGGCGACGTCGGTGCGCGCCCGCGCCTTTTCCTGCTCGATCTGCGCGTCCTCAAGATAGTAACGCTCGCCTTGCGCATTGATGCGCGACTGGCGGCCCCCGATCTCGTATTGCGTGAGGCGCTCCCGGGCATTGCGGCAGTTCTCCGCTTTTCGCTGCGCTTCCGCGGATTTCTGCTCGGATTCCTTCGCGGCTTTTGCCTGGTCCTGCTGGCGCTTGCGGAACGCCTGTTCCTGCTCGGCCGCAGTCTTGGGCGCTGCGCTCTTGGCCGCGTCGCCCTTGGCCGCGTCGCCCTTGGCGGCACTGTCGGCGGGCGCGGCGGCGGGAGCCTGAATGACGCTGCGCGAAATCGATCCCGACTTCGTATTCGCCGGACAGGGATCCTGCGTATAGATGATTTTGCCTGCCGCGTCGACGCACTTGTGGACTTGCGCGTGCGCGCTCGATACGAAGAGGGATGCGACGGCAAACAGCGCGATTCGAATCATGACGGATTTTCCCCTCGACGGGTGAGGCGCACCATAACGAGTTTTAACGCACCAGTCAATCGAAGGGTGCACGCGAGGCCCAAGAATTTACGGGCAGATGCGACCAGCGTATAATCCGACTTTTGGGTGTGGCAATGCGTCTAGTCCAGAAGGCTCTCACCTTTGACGACGTCCTTCTCGTACCGGCCCACTCCAGCGTCCTGCCTCGCAATGTCAGCCTCAAGACCCGGCTGACGCGCAACATCCAGCTCAACATCCCGCTCGTCTCGGCTGCGATGGACACGGTGACCGAGTCGCCGCTCGCGATCGCCATCGCGCAAGAGGGCGGCATCGGCATCGTCCACAAGAATCTTCCGCCGAAAAAGCAGGCTGCGGAAGTTGCCAAAGTCAAGCGCTACGAATCGGGGGTGCTCCGCGACCCGGTGACGGTATCACCCGATATCACGGTCCGAGAGCTTCTCGCGCTCACGCAGCAGCATCGGGTGTCGGGATTCCCGGTCGTCGAGAAGGGCAAGGTCGTCGGCATGGTCACCAACCGCGACTACCGCTTCGAGACCAACCTCGACCAGCCGGTGCGCGCCATCATGACCCCGCGCGACCGCCTGGTGTACGTCAAGGAAGGCGCAAGCCCGGAGCAAGCCCGCGAGCTCCTGCACAAGCATCGGCTCGAGCGCGTGCTGGTCGTGAAGGACGGCTTCGAGCTGCGCGGCCTGATCACGGTGAAGGACATTCTCAAGTCGAGCGAGCACCCGGATGCGGCGAAGGACCAGCAGGGCAAGCTGCGGGTCGGCGCGGCGGTCGGAATCGGCGATGGGACGGAAGAGCGCCTCGCCGCCCTGGTGGAAGCCGGAGTGGACGTCATCGTCGTCGACACCGCGCACGGGCATTCGCAGGGTGTGCTCGACCGGCTGCGCTGGATCAAGCGCAATGCCGGCTCCGCGGAAGTGATCGGCGGCAACATCGCCACCGCCGACGGCGCGAAGGCACTCGTCGATCACGGGGCTGACGCCGTGAGACGGCGGCGTCCGCTTCTCGGGCGACGTCGCCAAGGCGATCGCGGCAGGCGCTCATACGGTGATGCTGGGGAGCCTTTTTGCCGGTACTGAAGAATCGCCTGGAGAGATCGAATTGTTCCAGGGCCGCTCCTATAAGTCCTACCGCGGCATGGGTTCGCTCTCGGCGATGCAGCAGGGCGCAGCCGATCGCTATTTTCAGGACTCCTCGGTGCACGCCGACAAGCTCGTTCCCGAGGGGGTGGAAGGCCGCGTGCCTTATAAGGGCTCGGTGATGCGGGTGATCGAACAGTTGATGGGGGGCCTGCGCGCGAGCATGGGCTACTGCGGCTGCGAGGGTATCGACGCCATGCGCGCTCGCGCACAGTTCGTCGAGATCACGGCCGCGGGCATGCGCGAGTCGCACGTGCACGACGTTCAGATCGTCAAGGAAGCGCCGAACTACCAGGTAGAGTAGTGCACGACAAGATCCTCATTCTCGACTTCGGCGCGCAGTACTCGCAGCTGATCGCGCGCCGCGTCCGGGAGGCGCAGGTCTACTGCGAGCTGCATCCCTTCGACGTCGACGAGGCATTCCTCCGCCGCTTCTCCCCGCGCGGCGTGATTCTCTCCGGCGGTCCCGCGTCCGTATATGAGACTGCCACCCCTAAGGCGCCCGACGCCGTCTTCAAGCTCGGCATTCCGGTGCTCGGGATCTGCTACGGCATGCAGACCATGGCGGCTCAGCTCGGCGGCCAAGTCGAGAATTCCCGGGTGCGTGAATTCGGCTATGCCGAGGTCCGCGCCCGCGGCCACTCGAAGCTCCTCGACGGCATCCAGGACCGAATCAACGGGGAGAAGCACGGCCTGCTCGACGTGTGGATGAGCCACGGCGACAAGGTCACGGCGCTCCCGCCCGGCTTCAAGTTGATCGCGAGCAACGAGGCCACGCCGATTGCCGGAATGGCCGACGAGGCGCGCAAGTTCTACGGAGTGCAGTTCCATCCGGAGGTGACGCACACGCGCCAGGGCGCCGCGATCCTCGGCCGCTTCGTGCACGAGATCTGCGGCTGCGGCAGCGATTGGAACATGCCCGATTATCTGGGCGAGGCCGTCGAGAAAATCCGCCGCGAAGTCGGGAAAGAGGAAGTGCTGCTCGGGCTCTCGGGCGGGGTCGATTCGGCCGTCGCGGGCGCCCTGATCCACCGCGCCATCGGCGATCGGCTGACCTGCGTCTTCGTCGACACCGGCTTGCTCCGCCTAAACGAAGCGCAGGAAGTCATGCAGACTTTCTCCAAGAATCTCGGCGTGAAGGTCGACTCTGTGGACGCCTCCGGGCGCTTCCTCGCGGCGCTCGCCGGAGCAGCCGACCCCGAGGAGAAGAGGAAGATCATCGGGCGCGAATTCGTCGAAGTGTTCCAGCACGAGGCGAAGAAGTTCCCCAATGTGAAGTGGCTCGCGCAAGGTACGATCTATCCCGACGTGATCGAGTCGGCGGGGGCGACGACGAAAAAGGCGCATACGATCAAGTCGCACCACAACGTGGGGGGCTTGCCCGAAACGCTGCACTTGAAGCTCCTCGAGCCCCTGCGGGATCTCTTCAAGGACGAAGTGCGCGAGCTGGGTCTCGCTCTGGGCCTGCCGCGCGAGATGGTTTTCCGGCATCCTTTCCCCGGGCCCGGGCTGGGCGTGCGCATCCTCGGCGAAGTGAAGCGAGAGTACGCCGACCTGTTGCGCCGCGCCGACGCCATCTTCATCGAGGAGCTGCGCGCCTCCGGCTGGTACGACAAGGTCGCGCAGGCTTTCGCGGTGTTCCTCCCGGTGAAAGCCGTGGGGGTGATGGGCGACGGACGCACTTACGAGCATGTCGTCGCGCTGCGTGCCGTCCAGACCACCGACTTCATGACCGCGCACTGGGCGCCGCTGCCGCACGACCTGCTCGCCAGAGTCTCCAACCGCATCATCAACGAAGTGCGCGGCATCAACCGCGTGGTCTACGACGTCTCGAGCAAGCCGCCGGCGACCATTGAATGGGAGTAGGGCGGATGGACGCGGATTTCGACGCTGCGAGGATGCGCGAGTCGCTGCGCCTCGCGGCGCGGGCGGCGAAGCGGGGTGAAGTGCCCGTCGGCGCGCTCGTAGTGAAGGACGGAAAGGTCATCGGGCGCGGCTACAACGCGCCGATCTCGAACAAGGACCCCAGCGCCCACGCGGAAATCCAGGCCCTGCGCGAAGCCTCGACGGCGCTCGGCAACTACCGGCTCGAAGGCTGCTCGCTCTACGTGACGCTCGAACCCTGCGCCATGTGCGCCGGGGCGATCATGCACGCGCGCATCGCGAGGCTCGTCTACGGCGCAGCCGACCCCAAGACGGGCGCGTGCGGCAGCGTCGTCGATCTTTTTTCTGAAAAGAAGCTCAATCACCACACGACGGTGACGGGCGGCGTTCTCGCGGCCGAGGCGGGGCGGCTGCTCTCGGAATTCTTCGCGGCGCGGCGCAATGCCGAGAATTGAAATCTCCATTCCGGAGCAGAACCTCGCGCTCCTCGAGAACGGGCGGGAAATCCGGCGCTATGCCGTCTCGACCTCGCGCAACGGCGCGGGCGAGCGGCAGGGGAGCTTCTGTACCCCGAGGGGCGAGCACATCGTGCGGGCGAAAATCGGCGCGGGGCAGCCTTTGAATACCGTTTTTGTCGAGCGCCGCCCGACAGGGGAGATCTGGACCTCAGAACTTGCGGAACGCTTCCCCGGCCGCGACTGGATCCTCACGCGTATATTGTGGTTGTCGGGATGCGAAGTCGGCCGGAATCGGTTAAGGGAGGTGGACACCATGCGGAGATATATCTATATCCACGGCAGCCCGGACGCGGTCGAGATGGGAAAACCGGGATCGATCGGGTGCATACGCATGCGCAACCGCGACATCCTCGAGCTCTTCGAGCTCGCGCCGACGGGGACCCAGGTCAGCATCGCCGAGTAGTTCCGCGCGCGCCGTGCGGGGTTTCACGTCCCGAAAGATCATAGGCTGGTTTTCGGAAGATCATTTAACGTTAGACGTCAACGATGAAATGTCTCTATGCCTTGACTCTGTTCTTGGTTGCTAGCTGTTCGACGGTGCAGCCCTCAGTGGACGTGAAGGCCGACCTTAGCTGTAGGAAGGAAAAGGAGTGTTCGTGTCAGCGACCTAAGTATCCAAGGGACTCAGCGCGCAATCGCGAGCAAGGGTTGGTCCGACTGAAGATCCTAGTGTCCCACGAAGGAAGGGCAAGAGACGTTGTTGTTGAGCGTTCCAGTGGCTATCGTAGACTCGATGAGGCTGCAGTGGAGGACGCGAAGCGAATGTGCTTCAGGCCCGCCGTTAGAAACGGGGTTCCCGTAGAAGTTTGGACTAATCTCGACTACAAGTGGGTGCTTCAATGACGTCCAACCCCTCCATCGAGCGGACAGCCATCGGCAAGCCGATGTCTGCCGCTCATGTCGAACGTTAGACCGCAAATGCGAACCACCGGAGGACTGAGGAGGTTGCAACTCTTTGCGGCGTTAGAGGTGTTCTCTCCGTTCGCGAATGCGGACGCCGACCCCCTGACAATCTTCGTTGGCAGGAGCATGTTGTTCTTAGTGGTCGTAGGGATCGCAAACCTAGGTGCCGGGGTCTCGTTGATCGTGTTCACTTGGGGTGCTTCATTTGGAGTATGGCTGTCCCGGATCGGGATTTTCGCCGTTACATACTATGTGCTCAGCTACTTCGCGTCATTTCTATTCGATTTCTCGAGTGAGCGAGCTATGCTAAGTCAATGGTGGGGTCTACAAATTGCCATTGGTGTCACGATACCAATTGTGGCCGCCGTCTTAGCATTTAGGTTCAAGACCAAGTCGACCTCTGGGAGTGACGCATCATCAGACATCGTTCCGTAGGTACCACCTATCCAATATTGCGGTCTAACCGCACGCCCCACTCGGACGCAGAAGTTGACCCGATAAAGTAGACACTTTCACCTAACGCTTTTGAGGGAGGTGTCTGATGGGAAGACCGCTAGGGCCGCCGAAGATGCGGCGCTTGCTACATTGGTGTCCAGCGTGCGCATAGACGTCAGGTGGTGCTAATTCGAAAAAGTGTGGAAGCGGATTCGGCGGCGATGTTGGCGATTGTCAACGACGCTGCGCAGGCCTATCGAGGGGTGATACCGGCCGACCGGTGGCGGGAACCTTATATGCCGGCGGACGAACTGGAGAAGGAGATTGCGGATGGCGTCGTCTTCTGGGTGGCGGAGGAAAACGGGCGTCTGCTGGCAGTCATGGGAATTCAGTACAAGGGAGAGGTCGCTCTGATACGCCACGCCTACGTCACGCCAAGCGCGCAGAGGAAGGGCGTGGGGACGAGCCTCTTGCGGCATGTACAGGGCCACACGGGCAAACCCGTTTTGATCGGCACCTGGGCTGCTGCGTCGTGGGCCATCGCGTTCTATCGACGGAACGGATTCACGGTCGTCCCGAGCAGCCACAAGGATCGCCTGCTCAGGACATACTGGTCGATCCCCGAGAGGCAGATCGAGACCTCGGTTGTCCTTGCCGATGGGCGATGGATGAAGGAAAGTAACACTCGGTGACTTCTGTGCCGCCAAATCCCGGAGATTCACCATCCTCTAGGAGCAATGTCATGCACGCAACGGCTGCGCGAACCGCTGTCCGGTCGTTCGCTCTGATTCTCGCCTTCCAGGCACACACTGGATTTGCGCAGACAGAAGGGGACAAACGAAGCTCCGCGACATCCCAGCAACGTGACGGCCAGCACGATTTCGACTTCCACTTCGGCACGTGGAAGACCCACTTAAGGCGCTTGCTTCGTCCCCTGACCGGCTCAACGAGGTGGGTCGAATATCAAGGGACCACGGTCGTCAGGAAGGTTTGGGACGGCCGCGCCAATCTGGTTGAGCTTGCCGCCGATGGACCGGCGGGACATTTCGAAGGACTGAGTCTTCGTCTGTACGACCCGCAATCCCGGCAGTGGAGCCTGAACTTTTCCGGTCTCGGCAGCGGCTCGATGAGCCCACCGGCCATCGGCCGGTTCACGAACGGGCGCGGAGAGTTCTTCAACCATGAGACTCTCAACGGCCGGGCCATCCTCGTTCGATTCGTCATCTCCGACATCACGTCGAATTCCTGCCGGTTCGAGCAGTCATTCTCGGAAGATGGCGGCAAGACTTGGGAAGTGAACTGGATTGCGGTAGACACGCGGATCTGAGCGAGAGAACAATGAGGTCTGACAGATGACTCCCTTCTTCGCCTTTCTCCACCACCTCGCGGCCTTCGCCCTGGTCGCCGCCCTGGGGGTCGAATTCGTTCTGATCCGGGGCGAGCTTACGCTCGGATCCGCCCGGAAGCTGCGGCTCGTCGACATGGTTTTCGGCATGTCGTCGGGGGTGGTGCTGGTCATCGGCCTGCTTCGGGTCTTCTATTTCGAGAAGGGCGCGTCCTACTACTTCCACAGCGTGCCTTTCATCGCCAAGCTGTCCCTCTTCGCGATCGTGGGACTGCTCTCGATCTACCCGACCGTCGAATTCGTTTCCTGGAGCAAGTCCTTGAAACAGGGACGGATGCCGGCCCTGACCGAGCGCAAGATCGCCTCGATCCGCTCCGTCGTTCACTGGGAGCTGGCCGCCGTGGTCGTGATAATCCTGTGCGCCGCGCTCATGGCAAGGGGAGT
>VBCJ01000174.1 GCA_005884335.1 Betaproteobacteria bacterium
TTCACGCAACGCCCGCAACTCCTCGACCAGCCCGCGCTCGAGCATGGCGTCGAAGCGAGATTCGATGCGCCGATGCAGCTCGGCGCGGTCCGAGGGGACGAGAGCGAGCTCGAGGAGGCGAAAGGGCAGGGCGCTCTTCGTTCGTCCGAGCAGCTGCGACATGGGTTTCCCCGTGACACGATAGATTTCGAGCGCGCGCTGGATCCGTTGCGCGTCGCTCGGCCTGAGTCTCTCCGCAGTCGATGCATCGACCTTGGCAAGTTCTGCGTGCAGCGCCGGCCAGCCGCACACGGCTGCTTCGGCGTCGATTCGAGCGCGCACAGCGGCGTCCGACTCGGGGAGCTCCGAGAGTCCTTCGCGCAGTGCCTTGAAGTAGAGCATGGTGCCGCCGACGAGGAGGGGGATGCGGCCGCGGGCGGCGATTTCGGAGATCAGTCGTACGGCGTCGCTGCGGAACTGTGCGGCGGAGTAGCTCCCGGTCGGGTCGACGATGTCGATGAGGTGGTGAGGCACCGATCGGCGTTCGGCGACCGAAGGTTTCGCGGTGCCGATGTCCATGCCGCGGTAGATCTGCGCGGAATCCACACTGATGATCTCGACCGGAAAGTGGCCCGCCAGGGTCGCCGCCAGCGCGCTCTTGCCGCTGGCGGTCGGGCCCATGAGCAGGATTGCTGCGGGTTCAGCGGCCACGCATGAAGAGTTTGTCGAGGTCGGCGAGGCTCATTTGGTACCAGGTCGGGCGGCCGTGGTTGCACTGCCCGGAGCGCTCGGTTTCCTCCATCTCGCGCAGCAAGGCGTTCATCTCCAGAATGGTCAGGGCCCGATGGGCGCGCACCGCGCCGTGGCAGGCCATCGTCCCGAGCAGCTCGTCCCGGCGCTCGGTGAGCACGCGGCTCGCCCCGTACTCGCGGATGTCCCTCAATACCGCGCGCGCAAGCTCCGCCGCATCGGCCTCGGCCAGCATGGCCGGGACCGCGCGCACCGCCAGCGCGAACGGCGAGATCGCGGTCACGTCGAAACCGAGCTGGCTGAGAGTCGGACCGTGCTCCTCCACGGTGGCGACATCGACCCGGTCCGCGTGGAAGGTGGAGGGGATGAGCAGCTTCTGGGTGTTCATCGCGCGGGATTCGAGCGCTCCCTTGAGCTTTTCGTAAAGGATGCGCTCGTGCGCGGCGTGCATGTCGACCAGTATCAGCCCCTGCTGGTTCTGCGCGAGGATATAGACGCCGTGCAGCTGTGCGAGCGCGAAGCCGAGCGGCGGTGCGTCCGCTGCGTCGGGGTCCTCGCGCGCGGGGCTCTTTACCGCAGCGGCGCCGGCGCTCGAGCCCCGGTCGGCGAACATCGCGGTATAGCTCGCCACCGGCTGCGCGAGGCCCAACGCAGCCTGGTCGGCCCGCGGCCGTATGGAGCTGCCTGTCACGAGGGGAGATGCGATCGCGACCGGCGTTTCGGCCGCCGTGCCGGAGAGACCTTTCGCGACCGCATGAAACACGAACTGGTGCACGGCGCGCGGGTCGCGGAAGCGGATCTCGATCTTCGCCGGATGAACGTTGACGTCCACCCCGCGCGGGTCGATCTCGAGGAAAAGCACGAACGCGGGATGGCGTTCTCCGTGCAGGACGTCGCGATAGGCTTCGCGCAGCGCGTGCGAGAGCAGCTTGTCGCGCACGAACCGGCCGTTTACGTAGACGAACTGCGCGTCGCGGGAAGCGCGGGTGTACGCGGGCGACCCGGCGAAACCGGAGAGTCTCAGCACGCCGTTCGCCTCAACCGAGCGCATCGACTGCGCGAACTCCGGGCCCAGCGCCGCCTCGACCCGCTGTGCGGGGTCGGTGGGCGCGAACCGCGCCGCGATTCGGCCGTTGTGCCTCAGGGTAAAAGTGACATCGGGCCGCGACAGGGCCGCGCGCGTGAAAACGGCCTCGCAGTGGGCGAATTCGGTGGCGTCGCTCTTGAGAAATTTGCGCCGAGCCGGCGTGTTGTAATACAGGTCATCGACCTCGACCGCGGTCCCGGGGGGCTGCGCCGCGGGCTCCACGGCGCCGATGCTCCCGGCTTCGGCGCTGAGGGCAAAGGCGTGGGCCGCTCCGGTGGCGCGGCTCGCCATGACGACGCGCGCGACCGAGGCGATGCTCGCCAGCGCCTCGCCGCGAAATCCGAGCGAGCGGATCTGCTCGAGGTCCTCGAGCGAGGCGATCTTGCTGGTCGCATGCCGAGCGAAAGCCATCGGCAGATCGTCCTTGGCGATGCCTGAGCCGTTGTCGACGACGCGGATCTGCTTGATGCCACCCTCGGCGAGCGCGATGCCGATATCGGTCGCGCCAGCATCGAGGCTGTTTTCGAGAAGCTCCTTGAGCACCGACGCCGGCCGATCGACTACTTCCCCTGCCGCGATCTGGCTGATGAGCGTTTCGGACAGCGGGCGGATGGCGGGCACGTTTGCGATTCTTCCCAAGAGCCGATTAAACGGCGCTGCGCGCCCGTTTCAAAAACGGCGCGGGGATCCAATTATATGTGACGCGGTAGAATACTGCGGTGGAGCTCCTGCTTTCCGGCTGGGACCTGCTGGTTCATCTCGACCGCCACCTTGCAACACTGCTCCAGCAACACGGCGCCTGGGTTTACCTGTTGCTCTTCGCCATCATTTTCTGCGAGACCGGCCTGGTCGTGACGCCTTTTCTTCCCGGAGACTCCTTGCTTTTCATCGCCGGTGCGCTTGCGGCAGGCGGTGAGATCGACGTGCACCTGCTTGCCCTGCTGCTGGTCGCCGCGGCGGTGCTCGGCAACACCGTGAACTACTCGATCGGCCGCTTCATAGGCCCGAAAGTCTTCCACTGGGAGGAGTCGCGGTTCTTCAATCGAAGGGCGCTGGATCGCGCGCACGCGTTCTACGAGAAGCACGGCGGGAAAACCATCGTCATTACCCGTTTCGTGCCTATCCTGAGGACTTTCGCCCCGTTCGTCGCCGGCATCGCGCGCATGACTTACTTGAACTTTACTGCTTACAACCTGGCCGGCGCGCTTGCGTGGGTGCTTTCGCTGCTGTACGCCGGTTACTGGTTCGGCAACGTGCCCTTCGTGAAGGAGAACCTCACCTGGGTGATCCTCGGCATCGTCGTCCTTTCCGTGACGCCGCTCGCGTTCGAGTACGTCAGGCAGCGGCTGAAGGGGGCAGGAACCGACGGCGGGCCGACCGCGGAATCAGCGAATCGACGCGAGGGTGGAGCGGGATAGAGGGGGATTTCTCGCGATGTAACTCTTGACGCCGCGAAGAATCGCGTGTGCAATTTTTTCCTGGTAGGCCGCGTCGTTGAGGCGAGTCTCCTCATCGGGATTGCTGATGAACGCCGTTTCGACGAGGATGGAGGGGATGGGTGATTTCAGCACCGCAAAACCCGCCTGCTCGACGCTTCCCTTGTGCAAGGGGTTCACCCCTCCCAGCTCCCCTAGCACAGCGCGAGCGAGCTTGAGGCTGTCGTTGACTTGGGCCGTCAGGCTGAGGTCGTTGAGGGTCATTTCAAGATAGCGGTCCCTCTTGCGTGCGAGATTGACCCCGCCGATCAGATCGGCCCTATTTTCGCCCCTCGCCAACCACTGGGCAGCGGTGCTCGAGGCACCACGTTCCGAGAGCGCAAATACCGACGAGCCGCGAACGTGAGCCTTGATGAAGGCGTCTGCGTGAATCGACACGAATAAATCGGCCTTGACGAGCTGAGCTTTCTCGACGCGCGCTCCGAGCTCGATGAAGTAGTCGCCGTCTCGAGTCAGCATGGCGCGCATATCGGGTTCGGAATCGATCAGGGACTTCAATTTGCGCGCGATCGTCAGGGTGACGTGTTTTTCTCGGGTCCCGCGGCGCCCCCGGGCTCCCGGGTCCTCCCCGCCGTGCCCGGCATCGACGGCGATGGTGACCAGGCGGTCAACGCGGGGGTTGACCGGCTGTTTGATGCTCGGGCCGGCTTCCGGTTTCTGCTCGTCAGGCGTTCCGGATATCCCTGGTGCGGTCTTCAGCTCGCGCTTTTGCAACAGCGCCAGTATCGGGTCCAGGGGTTCGATCGGATAGATGTCCAGCACCAGGCGGTGTCCGTATTCACCGATCGGCGCGAGCGTAAAGATCTGCGGCTTGACTTCGCTCTTCAGGTCGAGCACGACGCGTACTACACCGGGCTTGAAGCGCCCCACGCGCAAATTGCCTA
The DNA here is from genome assembly GCA_005884335.1 of Betaproteobacteria bacterium. Lineage (GTDB taxonomy): Bacteria > Pseudomonadota > Gammaproteobacteria > Burkholderiales > SG8-39 > VBDM01. Next base: position 4,197 of record VBCJ01000174.1, read on the forward strand.
TGTAGGGATCGTTCGTGGAGATCTTGTCGGAGAAACCTTGCTGCACGCTCTGCAGATCGACATCTTCTAGATCGAGCACGAGCCGCTCCGGATTGCGGACCCTGAGCAGGTTGTGCTTGAGCGCCTGGCCGGATTCGACCGTCACGCGCGTATAGTCTTGCGCCGGCCAGACGCGGACCGCGCGTATCGATTCCGAAGACGGTTCAGCGGCAAGAAGCGAATTCGAAAGGATCAGTACAGCGCCGGCCGAGCGCAGCAGCCCTGTCGCGCACGCGATCAGGCGTCTTTGGATTTTGCTAGACACCGCTCCCCCGCTGTGCTGTAGGCTTTGACACGAATCTCCCTTCCTGCGCCCGCGTAGGCCAAACTAAGCTCAAGGTCCGGTCGAGGAAGCGCATCGCCGGCCCGCTCAGGCCATTCCACCAGGCAGACTCCTGCGCCGCGGAAGTACTCCGCCAGACCCGCATCTTCAAACTCACGAGCATAGAGGAACCGATAAAAATCAAAGTGGTACAAGTTTAATCTAGAAACCACGTAAAGTTCAACTAGAGCGTAGCTAGGGCTCTTCACGGTATCTTTAACGCCCAAGGCGCGCAACAAGCCACGAATCAGAGTGGTTTTCCCGCTGCCGAGGTCGCCGCGCAGGTAAATCCGCATGCCGGGGCCGATGCCGGCGGCGAGCTTTGCCCCGAGGCCTGCGGTTGCGCCTTCGTCCGGCGAATAGAGGGTTGTCCAGTGCGCCTTCGCCGGCGGCTGGCTATGATCTGGAGGATGGGTCATCTGAAGGCAGTCCGGGCGCGACCAATGCGGCCCGCCGATCTTGCGATGCTCTCCGCGACGATCAAATCCTGGGGGCGTGAGCTGGGATTCCAGGCGGTCGGAATCGCCGACACCGATCTCTCGGCGGTTGAGCCTCGCCTCGCCGCATGGCTCGCATCGGGTTTCGCCGGCGAACTCGATTATATGCGAAAGCACGGTGGGAAAAGAACGCGACCGGCGTCGCTCGTTCCCGGCACATTGCGCATCATTTCCGCGCGCATGGACTACCGACCCGATGCGGCCGACAGCTGGAGGATCCTTGCCGACGGGAGCAAGGCCTTTGTCGCACGTTATGCGCTTGGGCGCGACTATCACAAGGTGCTGCGGGGGCGGCTGCGGCAGCTCGCGGAAAAGATTGCGGGCGAAATCGGTGATTTCGGTTATCGCGTATTCACCGATTCGGCACCGGTGATGGAAGTGGAGCTGGCGCGCAAGGCGGGGCTCGGCTGGCGGGGCAAACACACGCTGCTGCTCGCGCGCGAAGCGGGCTCGTTCTTCTTTCTCGGGGACATCTACACGGATCTGCCGCTTCCTTTGGATGCTCCGGTGGGCGAGCATTGCGGCAGCTGCACCAAGTGCCTGGATGTTTGCCCTACGCACGCGATTGTGGCTCCCTATGTCGTCGACGCTCGGCGGTGCATTTCCTACCTCACGATCGAGTTGAAGGGGAGCATTCCGGTCGAACTGCGACCGCTCGTCGGCAACCGAGTCTTCGGCTGCGACGATTGCCAGCTCGTCTGCCCGTGGAACCGCTACGCGCAGCTCGCGCCGGAGCCTGATTTCCAGGTGCGTAACGGTCTGGATAGCGCCGAGCTCGTTGACCTTTTCGCGTGGACCGAAAACGAATTTCGACAGCGCATGTCCGGCAGCGCGATCCTGAGGATCGGCTACGAACGCTGGTTGCGCAATCTCGCCGTGGGACTCGGCAATGCTCCCTGGAGCGAGCGCGTGCTCGTGGCGCTGCATTCGCGAGCGCAGGATCCTTCGGCACTCGTGCGCGAGCACGTTGCGTGGGCGCTCGAGCGTCATGGAGCGCGCTGATCGGTGGAACGCGCGTTTGGAAGGTGCCGGTCGGGGCGGTCGCGGTCCCTTTGCTATAATGACGCCCCGGGTTGCCACCTCCCTTGTCCGTAGATTTACCGTCACCGACTGAAACCGTCACCGACTGAAGTTTTCTTCGGCCCGGTCCGAGGGCGGAAGGAGAGTATTCGTTTGCCGAGTTTTGCCGAACTGGACCTGCTGCCCGAGTTGCTGAAAGCGGTTGCGGAGCAAGGGTACGTCGAGCCTACGCCGATCCAGGCGCAGGCCATTCCGCTGGTGCTGCAAGGTCGCGACGTCCTCGGAGGCGCCCAGACCGGCACCGGCAAGACCGCGGGGTTCGCGCTCCCGCTCCTGCAGCGGCTCGCGCG
>VBCJ01000175.1 GCA_005884335.1 Betaproteobacteria bacterium
GGGCTCACGTTCCCGGTCTGGATCAGCCAGGCGATGCGGGTCGTGAGAACGCGCGTCTTCCCCGAGCCCGCGCCGGCGAGGATCAGCGCCGATTGGTCGGGAAGGGTGACCGCGGCGAGCTGCTCGGGATTGAGGTTTTCGAGTAGATTGAGCATGCGGGCGTTCGCGAATTCGCGATTTTACCGCACGCTCCGAGAGCGACCTTCAGCGTCGCCTCGAAGACTCTGTTGCCGCACATCTGCGCCGCCGACCCGCGCGGCTATAATCCATGCTTTTCCAGAACCCTCTCATGCAGCCCCAGTACCACCCCGAGATCGTCGAGCGCGAAGCGCAGGAGCACTGGGAGCGAACCTTCGCGTTTCGCGCGACCGAGGAGCCGCCCGGAAAAGGCGGCCGCCCGAAGTTCTACTGCCTGTCGATGTTCCCCTACCCTTCGGGCAAGCTGCATATGGGGCACGTGCGCAACTATACCATCGGCGACGTGATGACCCGCTTCCATCGGATGCGGGGCTTCAACGTGCTCCAACCGATGGGCTGGGACGCTTTCGGTCTGCCCGCCGAAAACGCCGCGATGGCGAACGGCGTGCCGCCGGCGAAGTGGACCTACGACAACATCGCCGCAATGAAGCGCCAGCTGCGCTCGCTCGGCTTCGCGATCGACTGGGAGCGCGAGCTCGCCACCTGCTCGCCCGGCTACTACCGCTGGAACCAGTGGTTGTTCCTGCGCATGCTCGAGCGCGGCCTGGTCTACAAGAAGACCGGCACGGTGAACTGGGACCCGGTCGACCGGACGGTGCTCGCCAACGAGCAGGTGATCGACGGCCGCGGCTGGCGCACCGGGGCGCTCGTCGAGAAGCGCGAAATCCCGATGTACTACATGCGGATCACCGCTTACGCCGAGGAACTGCTCGCCGCGCTCGATCGGCTCACCGGCTGGCCCGAGCGCGTGAAGACGATGCAGGCCAACTGGATCGGCAAGAGCCATGGCGTCAACATCGGCTTTCCCTACGAGATCGCCGGCGAGAAGAAAATCCTGCGCGTGTTCACCACGCGCGCCGACACGCTGATGGGCGCCACCTTCTGCGCGGTCGCCGCGGAGCATCCGCTCGCCGCGTACGCGGCCAGGTCGGACCCGAAGCTCGCCGCCTTTGTGGATGAGTGCAAGCGCGGCCCGGTGATGGAGGCCGACCTCGCCCAGCTCGACAAGAAAGGCATGCCCACGGACCTTTTCGTCACGCATCCGCTCAGCGGCGACAAAATAGAAGTCTGGGTCGGCAACTACGTGTTGATGGCCTACGGCGAGGGCGCGGTGATGGGCGTGCCCGGGCACGACGAGCGCGATTTCGCGTTCGCGAAGAAATACGGCCTGCCGATCAAGCAGGTGATCGACGTCGCGGGCAAACCCTACTCGACCGACGCCTGGCAGCCGTGGTACGCGGACTACGGGCGCTGCGTCAACTCGGGCAAGTACGACGGGCTCGACTACCAGGCGGCGGTGGACGCCATCGCCGCCGACCTCAAGGCGAAAGGCCGGGGCGACAAGCAGGTGACCTGGCGCCTCCGCGACTGGGGCATCTCGCGCCAGCGCTACTGGGGCACGCCGATCCCGATCGTCCACTGCGACGGTTGCGGCGACGTTCCGGTTCCCGACGACGAGCTCCCGGTCGTCCTCCCGGAAGACCTCGTCCCCGACGGCACCGGCAATCCGCTCGCCAAAACGCCGTCGTTCGTCAATTGCAGGTGTCCGAAATGCGGCAAAGCTGCGAAGCGCGAAACCGACACCATGGACACCTTCGTCGACTCGTCCTGGTACTTCATGCGCTTCGCCTGCCCGGACCAGGAGAAAAGGATGGTGGACGAGCGCGCGAAGTACTGGATGGCGGTCGACCAGTACATCGGCGGCATCGAGCACGCGATCCTGCATTTGCTCTACTCGCGCTTCTGGACCAAGGTGATGCGCGACCTCGGGCTCGTTCCGGGCGTGGACGAACCGTTCATGCGCCTGCTCACGCAGGGTATGGTGCTGAACGAAATCTTCTACCGCAAGGAAGCGAGCGGCCGCATCACGTACTACAACCCCGCCGACGTCGAGATCGGGCACGACGACAAGGGCCAGCGCATCGGCGCTATATTGCGTTCCGACGGCAAGCCCGTGGAGTCCGACGGCATCGGCACCATGTCGAAGTCGAAGAACAACGGCGTCGATCCGCAGGATCTCATCGAGAAGTACGGGGCGGATACTGCGCGGCTGTTTGTCATGTTCGCGTCCCCGCCCGAGCAGACGCTCGAGTGGTCGGATGCTGGGGTGGAAGGCGGAAGCAGATTTCTTCGGAGGCTTTGGCTATTCGCCGCGGGACGCGGAAGGGACGCAGTAAACCATGTCGCGATTCGTCCTTTCACCCCAGTCAAGGATTGGTCTTCACAGGCGCCCGCAATACGCGAATTTCGCAGGGGAATCCATCTTGCACTAAAGCAAGCCTCCTACGACTACGAACGAATGCAGTACAACACGGTCGTGTCTGCCTGCATGAAGATGCTCAATCTGCTTGAAGGTTTTTCCGGAGGGCAAGGGGCTGTCAGCATCAATGCCATGTCGCAGGCTATTTCGGAAGCGATGAGCGTGCTGTTACGCGTGCTCTACCCGGTTGCGCCTCATGTCACCCACGCGCTGTGGGAGGACCTGGGTTACGCCACCCAGCACGGCGATCTTCTGACTGCGCCCTGGCCTGTCGTCGACGAAGCGGCCCTAGAGCAGGACGAAATCGAGCTCGTGCTCCAGGTGAACGGCAAACTCCGCGGCCACATGCGCGCGCCTAAAACAGCCGGGCGCGAGCAGCTCGAGCAGCTTGCCCTCGCCCATGACGCGGTGACGCGCTACACGAACGGCCAGGCGGTGAAGAAAGTCGTCGTGGTCCCCGGGCGGCTCGTCAATGTGGTCGTTTGATCGTTTCTCTCGCGCTGCTCTCGTCGGCGTGATCGCCGTGCTCCTCGCGGCTTGCGGTTTCCATCTGCGCGGCCAGGCGCAGCTGCCTTTCGAGACGCTCTACATTCCGGGCAACAACCCGCTCGTGGTCGAGCTGAAGCGCAACGTCGCCGCGGCGAGCAAGACGCGCCTTGTGGACGGCCCGGGCGATGCGCAGGCCGTGCTCGGGTTTACCCAGGAGCTGCGCGACAAGATCATTCTTTCCTTCAGCGCCGCGGGCCGAGTGAGCGAATATCAGCTGCGCTACCGCGTCGGATTCCGCGTCACCGATCCCAAGGGCGTCCAGGTCTACCTGCCGACCATCGAAATCCTGCTGACGCGCGACGTCTCCTACAGCGACGCGCAGGTGCTCGCCAAAGAGACCGAGGAAGCGCTGCTCTACCGGGACATGCAAAGCGACATGGTGCAGCAGATCATGCGGCGCCTGGTCGCGGCGAAGCCGGCGTCGGTCCCCATCGAATAGGCATGGCCACTCTCAGACTCGAGCAGCTGGATGCATCTCTTTCGCGCGAGCTGCGGCCGCTGTACGTGATCCACGGCGATGAGCCGCTTCTTGCGCTCGAGGCCGCCGACGCGATCCGCGCGCGCGCAAGCGGGTTTTCGGACCGCGTGGTCCTCGCTGCGGAGCGTGGCTTCGACTGGGGCGAGCTCGGAGCGAGCGGTGCGAGCCGCTCGCTCTTCGGCGACAAGAAGCTGATCGAGTTGCGCCTTCCTTCGGGCAAGCCCGGACCCGACGGCGCGGAGGCGATCGAAGCGTTTTGCGGAAGGCTCCCACCCGACGCGATCACCGTGGTGACGCTGCCGCGCCTGGACAAGGCCGGCCAGGCGTCCTCCTGGTTCAACGCGCTCGAGCGCCATGGAATCGTCGTCAAGGTCTACCCGGTCGAGCGCGCGCGGCTTCCCGAGTGGATCGCCGCTCGCCTCGCGCGGCAGAAGCAGCGCGCAACTCCCGAAACCCTGCAGTTCCTCACCGACTGCGTCGAAGGCAACCTCCTTGCCGCCCACCAGGAGATCCAGAAACTCGCGCTGCTATTGCCCGCCGGGGAGCTCGACTTCGACGCCGTGCGCGAGTCAGTGATGAACGTGGCGCGCTACGACGCGCTCAAGCTCACCGAAGCGATGCTTTCGGGCGAGCGCTCGCGGCTTGCGCGCATGCTCGAAGGCCTGCGCGGCGAAGGCGAGGCGCCTCCGCGAGTGCTGTGGATCCTCGCCGATGAGATCCGGGCCATCTGCCGCGTGCAAAGCGGCATCGCGGCGGGCCGGCCGCTTTCCGATGCACTGCGCGAAGCGCGCGTGTGGGGCGATGCGAGACAGTCCCTCGTGGGCCGCGCCGCAAAGAAGCTCCCCCGCGCGGCGCTCTTGGCGGCGCTGGAGCACGCGGCGAAGGTCGATCGCGTCGTCAAAGGCATCGTCAAAGGCGATGCGTGGGACGAACTGCTGCAGCTTGGGCTGCGATTCGCGGGCTGATAGGATCGTTCGAATGACGTTCATTACTAGCCCACCGCTGGGCCGTCCCACTGACCAAGCAGCGAGGAATTTAGTGTCGAAACTCCGCGTCCAAAGCTTCGCGATTTCCATCGACGGCTACGGTGCTGGGCCGAACCAAGATCTCCAGAATCCGCTCGGCGTCAGGGGCCCCGAGTTGATGGAGTGGTTCTTCCCCACGCGCGTGTGGCGAAAGATGCAAGGCCTTGACGGTGGCGAGACGGGGGTCGACGACGGGATTGCCGAGCAAGGCCTTGCCGGAATCGGTGCCTGGATTCTCGGGCGCAACATGTTCGGTCCTGTCCGGGGTCCGTGGCCGGACGGCAGCTGGAAGGGCTGGTGGGGCGACGAGCCGCCGTATCACACGCCCGTCTTCGTGCTGACGCATCACCCGCGGGCGCCGCTCAGGATGGCGGGGGGCACGGAGTTTCGCTTTGTCACCGAAGGCATTCACGCCGCTTTGGAGCAGGCAAGCGCTGCAGCGGGCGGCCGCGACGTCCGCCTCGGTGGCGGGGTATCCACTATTCGGCAGTATCTGCGCGCCGCGCTAGTTGACGAGCTGCATCTCGCCCTCCGACCTGTCTTACTCGGTTCCGGGGAGCATCTCTTGAACGGCATCGACATGCGCGCTTTGGGCTATGAATGCGCGAAGTACGTCGCGGGCGAACGTGCGACCCACGTCTTTCTGCGCAAGCGCGCGTGACCCGTCCTAGGAGGAGTCGACAATGAGCACTCATGATGGAATTTCACGCCGACGCGTTTTGGGCATGGCGGGTGCGGTAGGCAGCTTGGCCATGTTCGGTAGCGCCAGTTCCGCGTTAGCTCAAGCGCTAAGGCGGACACCGGATCAAATCCTGGGGCCGTTCTATCCGGTCGTCAAACCGCTGCATCAGGGCGCGGATCTGACGACCATCCCGGGCAAGCCGGGACGCGCAGCGGGACAGGTGATCCATGTGATGGGACGGGTCATAAATTCCCACGGGCAGCCGGTCCAGGGCGCCCGCGTGGAGATCTGGCAGGCCAATACCCATGGGCGCTACACGCACCCGAGCGACACCAATCCAGCGCCGCTGGATCCCAATTTCGAGGGCTTCGCGGTCCTGACCACCGATGCGGAAGGGCGCTACCGGATCAAGACCATCAAGCCGGGAGCGTATCCGGCAGGCCCCGACAGCCGGATGCGGCCCCCGCATATTCATTTCGATGTCACGGGCAAGAGCAACCGTTTGGTGACGCAAATGTATTTCGCGGGCGAGCCCTTGAACGACAAAGACCCCTTCCTGCAAGGCACAGGCGCGGGCAAGGAGCGCTTGATCGTTCCCCTGCGGCCGCCCACCCAGGGATTGGAACCAGACTCACGCGTAGCGGTGTGGGACATCATCCTGGAAACGGGCTAAGGTCGCGGCGTTTGGGAGATGAGGCCAGGACAGTCGCAGGCATCTGCCGTCCTGCTATTCTTCCTTGCCATGAGCCGACAAACAATCGCAGTACTCGCCTTTGCACTCACCGCTTGTGCCGTGTCGGAGAAGTCGCGTATGTCCGACGCTGCCACGACGCCCCTGAGCGATCTCAACCTGGTTCACGCCAGCATTCCGGCAGTACTGGTTGACGCCCAGAAACGGCCGTACGTTGCTCCTGCTGATCACAGTTGCCCTGCGCTCGCGGCTGAGGTGCGCGCACTTGATGAAGTTCTCGGGCCCGACCTGGATGCCCCAGCCTCTGCATCCAATCCCGGCTTGATTGAGCGCGGATCGACGGCCGTTGGTGATGCAGCCGTCGGCGCGGTGCGGGGCGCAGCACAAGGAGTGGTGCCCTTCAGAGGCTGGGTGAGGAAGCTCACCGGGGCCGAGCGGTACTCAAAGGAAGTTGCTGCCGCCATCGCAGCTGGGACCGTTCGCAGGGCGTTCCTCAAGGGAGTCGCCGTCACTCGCGGCTGTCCGTAGCCCCAATGTCAGCGGCCTAACCATTCCAGCGCGCATGCGCGTCATAGAGACTGGCTGCCTCACGCTGGAGCCACAAACCGCGGTGCATGCGGAAGAGATGTTCGCGGTCCTCAGCGACCCGGCTATCTACGAGTACGAGAACCAGCCGCCGCCGTCTCTCGAATGGTTGCGCACGCGGTTCACGAAGCTCGGATCAAGGCTGTCGGCGAACGGCCGGGAACAATGGCTCAACTGGGTCATCCGCCGGCCAACTTCCGAACTCATCGGTTACGTTCAAGCAACGGTGCATCCCAACCACCGCGCGGCCATCGCCTACGAGCTGTCCAGCGCTTACTGGGGTCGCGGCCTCGCGCGCCAAGCCGTTCAAGCGATGATCTCCGAGCTTGCCGAACACTACCAAGTACACATCCTCTCCACGGTGCTCAAACGCGAGAATCTTCGCTCGATGCGCTTGCTCGAGCGCCTGGGTTTCTCGCTAGCATCGCCTGAGCAGCACATGGAGCATCGAGTTGAGCCACGCGAATTACTGATGGTGCGCGAAATCGAGCGCATATGAGGAAACCGCGCTCTAAGCCTTCCATCGAGCGGACAGCCACGCGTAAGCCGGTGTCTGCCGCTCACGTCAAATGGTTAGACGACACTACAACAATGCACATCGAAAAGACAACGGCAAAATCCGAGGGCGTACGCCTCTCCATTAATCGAGACGGAAAAGAGGTGGCGCGCGCTTATCTCTTTCTTATGTGGAACAGCCTCCATGAGGCGCCCTTCGGCCTATTAGAAGATGTGTATGTCGATGAATCTGTGCGTGGCTCTGGTCTAGGTACCGAGATCGTAAACGCCGTGGTCACAGAAGCGAAGGGCCGCGGATGCTACAAACTGGTTGCAACAAGCCGATATGCGAGACCGAAGGTTCATGAGCTTTATGTACGTCTCGGATTCAAGGATCACGGAAAAGAGTTTAGGATCGACCTCTAAGGTTCTTCTCAGATTGATGCAACAATGGATCTCGTCTGGCCTGCCTCCCAGTACCTGCCGGGGTATGTTCATGCACTTCAGCAAGGCTGGTCACCGGACAACCTCCGGCCGCAGGCCGCGCTGGACGAGCTCGCGCGAATCGCCGAGGACCCAGATCGGTTCCTTTCCGAGCAGGTCGACCGAGAGGCGAAAGGGCGGTCGATCACTCTGCCCGACGGTTCCACGGTTCCCCGGCTGCCCGGGTACTCGCGATGGATGTGGGATGGAGAATTCTGCGGTTCGATCGGCTTCCGATGGCAGCCCGGCACAACTGAACTTCCTCCATATTGTCTGGGGCACGTCGGCTTTTCAGTAGTCCCATGGAAGCGCCAGCGGGGATACGCAACGCGAGCCCTGCAGTTGCTGCTTCCCCAAGCAGGAGAGGAGGGACTTGCATACATCGAGCTGACCACAAATTCTGACAACATCGCATCACGGCGCGTGATCGAGGCGAACGGCGGGAAGCTCATCGAGCGGTTCCACAAACCGGCTGCATATGGAGGCGCGGAGAGCCTGCGTTTCCGCATTCTCCTTTAGACCGATGGACGTCCGATATCGCGCGGCCACGAGTCTCGATGCGAGCGTTCTGGCGCCCATGAACGCTCAGCTCATTCGCGATGAAGGTCACCGAAACTCGATGACGATGCCGCAGCTTACAGAGCGAATGTCCGAGTGGTTAAAGACGGAATACCGGGCAGTTTTGTTCGAGCTCGAGGGGGAGACAATCGGATATGCTCTCTACCGCGTTGAGCCCGAGCACATCTATTTGCGGCAGCTATTTGTTCAACCGGAAATGCGACGCCGGGGCATCGCACGCCGGGCGCTTGAATGGTTGCGTCACAACGCGTGGGGCGTCCGTGCGCGCGTGCGCATCGACGTCCTCGTCGGCAATCATTCCGCCATCGAGTTCTGGCGCTCGGTTGGCTTCACGGACTACGGCTTAACCATGGAGCGGCCGATCTAATGCCGGCTGTATCAGCGTCACGGGTACACAATCAGTCACATACAAGCGGTCTCACCAACCGTGTCCCTCACCTTCCTCGAGAAGCCAGCAAATCCAGCCCCTGAACCTTAGACGCCCGCATGGCTCGCAACGTCGAAATCAAGGCCCGTGTCTCAAACGTGGAGGCCATGCGTCAAAAAGCTGCGGCTGTCGCCGACAAAGGCCCGATAGAAATCACGCAGGACGACACTTTCTTTCGGTGTGAATCCGGCAGACTGAAATTGCGGGCTTTTTCGAGCGATGAAGGAGAGCTGATTTTTTATCGACGAGCCGACCAGCAAGGTCCGAAGGAATCGTTCTATCTTCTGTCACCGACATCTGCACCGGATACGCTGCGCGAGTCGCTATCACTTGCGTACGGCCAGACGGGCCGAGTGCGAAAGCATCGAACACTCTTTCTCGCTGGGCGAACGCGGATCCACCTGGACCAGGTCGAGGGATTGGGCAGCTTCCTCGAGTTGGAGGTGGTGCTTGAAGATGGCGAAGCTGCCGAGAGCGGCATTCGAGAGGCCCACATTCTGATGGAGCGGCTCGGCGTGCAGCCGACCCAGTTGATACAAGGCGCGTACGTTGATCTCCTAGCGCCGGCGGTCCCTGATTTCCGACGCTAGCTCGACGGGGACGTGCAATGCCGCTGGCCGTCGATCACGTGTTCATCTGCGTTGAAAATCCGCGCGCCGCCGAGCGCGCTCTGGCCGACTTCGGAGTGCAGTTTGGCCGCCGCCGTATCCATCAGGGCCAGGGTACGGCCAACACGTGCGCGTTCTTCGACAACGCCTACCTCGAGCTTTTGTGGCGGCATGACGACGATGAGCTGCAGTCTGAAGTCGTCCGTCCGCTCGGACTCTGGGAGCGCGTTCGCTGGCGGGAAACCGGGGCTTCGCCATTTGGCGTCGCGTTCCGCTCCGAGAACGGCGAGGTTCCGATCGAAACCTGGCCGTACGAAGCGCCGTTCCTCCCGGAGGGGACTAACATCCCTATCGTGACGCCGCAGTTCATGTGGCACGAGCCTCTTGTTTTCCTTTACGTGTCGCAACCGCCAGTAACGTCGCCGTCCGAGCGCCAGCCGCCGCGCGAGCATCGTGGCGAACGCCGGCGATTGACCAGGGTTACGGTGTGTGGCCCGGAAGCACCCCGACCTTCCGCGGGTCTCAGCATGCTTCGCGACCTTGACGTCCTCGGATTGAAGCCGGCTGCCGAGCATCATCTTGAACTGGATTGGGATGGCGCGACGTCGGGCGA
>VBCJ01000176.1 GCA_005884335.1 Betaproteobacteria bacterium
GTTGTCGTCTGCGGAATACAGCTGGCCGACGATCGCACTGATGTTGGGTTTGAGAAGGCCCGTACCGAGGACGATCAACACGAGTCCAGCGTAGAAGCTTGGCCTGGAATCGATCGCCAGGCTGTAGTGTCCCATCGCGATGAGGATTCCGCCGTAGAGCACGGCATTGCGCTGGCCCAGCAGCCGGTCGGCGATCCAGCCTCCCGGAATACCCATGAAGAAAACCGCGGCGGTGTAGAAGCCATAGATCGCGGCTGCCGTGGCGACGTCGAGTCCGAGTCCCCCATCTGCCACTTTGGCGACCATGAACAGCGTGAGGATCGCCCGCATTCCGTAGTAGCTGAACCGCTCCCAAAACTCGGTGAGGAAAAGCGTCGTCAGGCCTTTCGGGTGGCCGCCCATTGCGCCGGTGTAGCTCCTATCGCTTGTCGCTTCGCTTGAACTCGGACCCTGCTTTCCATTGAGGCACCTCAGTCCCCTGCGCGACATCGTAACCGACCATGAGGAGCAGTTGCGCATCTTCCACGGCGCCCGCGAGATTCCAGTCGCTCCGAACCGTGTCGGTCACCTTGTGGTAGCGCTGCGCAATATACTCGTCGACCCTGTCGCGGGCATAGCTCTCGGGCTTGCCGATATAGTCTCTGCCGCCTTTCACGTAAACCACCGGCACCCCTGCTTTCGCAAATTCAAAATGATCCGCCCTATAGAAAGAGCCGTGCTCGGGTCGCGTGTCCGGGGGCACGCTGCGTCCTTGCATCGCCGCAAATTTCTCTACGATATCGTCCATGCTCGATTGGCCGAAGCCGATGATTTCCACATCTTTGGTATGTCCCCACGTGTTTATCCCGTCGATATTGATGTTGGCCAGCGTTCGATGCATCGGGTAGAGCGGATGGTGCACGTAGTATTGCGCGCCCAGCAGTCCCTGCTCTTCGCCAGTCGTGGCGATGAACACGATGGTGCGCTTCGGCGGTGCCGGCAAGGCCTTGTACGCCTTGGCCAACTCGAGCAGCATCGCCACCCCCGACGCGTTGTCCTGTGCGCCGTGAAATATCTGTTGAGTCCGCGCGCCAGGCAATTTGTCGTTGACGCCGAAATGATCCCAGTGCGCAGAGTAAACGACACACTCGTTTTTCAGCTCCGGCTCGGAACCCTCGATTTTTGCCACCACGTTGTTCGAAGCGATTTCACGCAACGTGTTTTGCACTTGGAATGTCGCCGTTACCCCGAGGCTGACCGGTTTGAATTCCCTCGATAAGGCTGACTTTTTGAGCGTTTCGAAGTCCACTCCAGCGGCACGGAACAAGTCTCTGGCGCGGTCCAGATGTATCCACGCGGGGACCGCCGGGAAGTTCGGGTTCGGACCATCGGTTTTCAGGATGAAATTTTCGCGCGCCCAGCTGTTGACGACGACTTCATACGGATACGCGGCCGGTTTGGTTTCATGCACGATGATGGCCGCTGCGGCGCCAAATTTCGCCGCCATTTCATATTTATAAGTCCAGCGCCCGTAATAGGTCATGCCCTCGCCTTTGAACATGGCCGGATCGAGTTTGGCCGAATTGTCGGGGTCTGGGACCGGAGGATCGTTGATCAGCATCACCAGCGTCTTGCCCCGCAGATCGGCACCTTTGTAGTCGTCCCAGCCGAACTCCGGCGCGAGAACGCCATAACCGACGAAGACCAATTCCGAGTCATCTACCCTGATGTCGCGCTCGGCACGCGGCGAGAATGCTACAAAATCGCCAGGAAAATTGAGTGGCGTCGCTTTGCCGCCCACATTGAATGCAAGCTTAGGCGTGGAAGTCACGCCTATCATCGGCACGTGCTGCACATAAGTGCCATCCGGATTGCCGCTCGCCAGCCCAAGTCGGATGAATTGCTGTTTTATGTAGGCGACGGTCGAGGTTTCTCCCTTGGTGCCAGGCGAGCGCCCCTCGAATTCATCCGAGGCCAGCACCTTGATGTGCTTCAGCAGGTTACGGCCATTGATTGCTTTCAGTGACGCCGCAACTGCTGGCGTATTGGGTGCCGGAGGAGTCCGGCCCTGGGCACTTGACGTCCCGTGCATGCAAAGTCCCAGTCCGGTAACAAATAGAAAACGGCGCAGACGCGTGTTCAAGATGATCTCTCCCGTCATTGTCAGCTCGCCGGATTTCCCTTCAGTGACGCTGATACTGCGTCGCGCCGAACAGGATCTCGCGTGCTTTCGGATCGTACTGTCCGGGAGGCGTGGTCTGGACGTCTGCGAGCACCTTAAGCGCGCGCTGCACGGCTGGGCGCGCGTCGATTCCGTCGAACCACTTCTTGACCTTGGGGAACTCCGCCCAGTCGATTCCGTTTCGCTCGCTCGCGCGAAGCCACGGAAAAATCGCGATATCGGCGATGGAATACTCCGAGCCGGCGAAGTACGGCGCCTCCGATAGCCGCTTCTCCATCACGGCGTGCAGGCGCCTGACCTCGTTCGTGTAACGGTTGATTGCGTACTCGATGCGTTCGGGCACGGCGTTGCTCCTGAAATGGCCCGCCTGCCCCATCATCGGGCCGACCGAACCCATCTGGAACATCAGCCACTGCAGCGCGACGTACTTTCCGCGAACGTCGCGGGGCAGCAGCTTCCCTGTTTTTCCCGCCAGATAAACGAGAATCGCTCCCGACTCGAAGACCGCGATCGGCTTTCCGTCCGGCCCGTTGCGGTCCACGATCGCGGGGATCTTGTTGTTCGGGCTGATTCTCAGGAACCCGGGGTTGAACTGCTCGCCGGTGCGGATGTTCACCGGCCGAACCTCGTACTCGAGCCCGGTTTCCTCGAGCATGATGTGGATCTTGTGCCCGTTGGGCGTGGGCCAAGTATGGACTTCGATCATCGGGAGCTTCCTTTCGTTTGCAGGGGTTGTTTCCGCTTCCGGAAAATCAACGGAAAAAATTGGCGCGCCCGGCGGGAGTCGAACCCACAACCCCCAGCTTAGAAGGCTGGTGCTCTATCCAGTTTGAGCTACGGGCACGGGTAAGGCACAGCCGTCTCGGCGGCGGCTGCCGCAAAATCTGGTCGGGGTGGAGAGATTTGAACTCCCGACATCTTGCTCCCAAAGCAAGCGCGCTACCAGACTGCGCTACACCCCGCGGGTGTGGCATCTTACGCCTGCGTACCCGACGCGGTCAACGCGGAGAGACAAGCAATACCGGGCGAAATTCGCTTGCCCGTCCTGTTGATTTCTGGTATCAGTGCCTCTCGTTCACGACGCGGAGATCGTAACTTGGAGCTGCTGCACAAAGCCTTCCCGCCTTATCTACCGAAAAAAGGCGAGGAGTACATGAATCTCAGACAGCGTGAGCATTTCAAGAGGGTCCTCGAAGCGCTGAAGCTGGAACTCTCGCAAGACATCGACCGGACCGTCCATGCGATGCAAGACGACGCGACCGTGTTTGCCGATCCCAACGATCGCGCCAGCCAGGAATCGGACATTGCCCTGGAGCTGCGCAACCGCGATCGCGAGCGCAAGCTCATCAAGAAGATCGACGAAACCATCGCGCGTATCGACAAGGACGACTACGGCTATTGCGAGAACTGCGGCATCGAGATCGGCCTGAAGAGGCTTGAGGCCCGGCCTACGGCGACATTGTGTATCGACTGCAAGACGCTCGACGAGCTGAGAGAGAAGCAGGTCGCAAAATAGCTCGGGAGACCTGAGCATACAAAAAGGGCGCCTTCGGCGCCCTTTTCAGCTTGCGATGGATTTTCAGGACTGTGCCGCGGCGGCCTCTTTGACCGCTTTCATGCTGAGGCGCACCCGGCCCTTCTCGTCGGCCTCGAGCACCTTGACCTTTACCCGCTGGCCCTCCTTGAGGTAGTCGGATACGTTGTTGACGCGCTCCTGGCTGATCTGCGAAATGTGCAGAAGTCCGTCCTTGCCGGGCAGAAGTTGCACGATCGCGCCGAAATCGAGCAGCTTCAGCACCGTGCCATCGTAGACCCTGCCCACTTCGACGTCGGCGGTGATGTCCTCGATGCGTTTCTTTGCGGCCAGGCCGCCCTCGGAGTTGACGCAAGCGATCGAGACCGTGCCGTCGTCGGAGATTTCGATCGTGGTTCCGGTCTCCTCCTGCAGCCCGCGAATCACCACTCCACCCTTGCCGATCACGTCGCGGATCTTCTCCGGATTGATCTTGATCTTGATGATACGCGGGGCGTAGCTCGAAATCTCGGCGCGCGATCCCTCCAGCGCCTCCTTCATGACGCCGAGGATGTGCATGCGGCCTTCGCGCGCCTGGGCGAGCGCGACCTGCATGATCTCCTTGGTAATACCCTCGATCTTGATATCCATCTGCAGCGCAGTCACGCCGCGCTCGGTTCCCGCCACCTTGAAGTCCATGTCGCCGAGGTGGTCCTCGTCGCCCAGAATATCGGTGAGAACGGAGAAGCGCTTACCTTCCTTGATGAGCCCCATGGCGATACCCGCGACGTGCGCCTTCATCGGCACGCCCGCGTCCATGAGCGCGAGGCTTGCGCCGCAAACCGAGGCCATGGAGGACGAGCCGTTCGACTCGGTAATCTCGGACACGACGCGCATCGAATACGCGAATTCCTCGGCTGTCGGCAAAACCCCCACGAGCGCACGTTTCGCCAGCCGTCCGTGGCCTATTTCGCGACGCTTGGGCGAGCCCATGCGACCTGTCTCGCCGGTGGCGTAAGGCGGCATGTTGTAATGGAGCATGAAGCGCTCCTTGTACTCGCCCATCAACGCATCGATGATTTGCTCATCGCGCCCGGTCCCGAGCGTTGCCACCACCAGTGCTTGCGTTTCGCCACGCGTAAAGAGTGCCGAGCCGTGCGTTCGGGGCAGCACGCCCACGCGAACGCCGATCGGCCGAACCGTGCGGGTGTCGCGGCCGTCGATTCGCGCCTCGCCGTCCAGGATCTGGTTGCGGACGATTCGCGATTCGAGCTCGAAGCATATTTCCTTCACCACGTTCGCGTCGGGCCCGCCTTCCTTGCCCACGCCGACCTCTTCGTATACGCGCTTCCAGATACCGTCTATCGCCTCGGAACGCGCCTGTTTCTGGCGCAACGCGAACGCAGCCCGCAGCTCGCTTTCGGCCAGCTCCTTGATGCGGCTTACGAGCGTCTGATCCTTCTCCGCCGGTTTCCAGTCCCAGGCGGGCTTTGCGGCTTCGTCAGCCAATTCGTGAATCGCCTGGATCGCCGCCTTCATTTGCTCGTGGCCGAAAACGACCGAGCCGAGCATGACGTCCTCGGCAAGCTCCTGCGCCTCCGACTCCACCATCAGCACCGCGTGCTCGGTGCCCGCTACCACTAGGTTGAGCTGGCTTTCCTTGAGTTGTGTCGCGGTGGGGTTGAGAACGTATTCGCCGTTGATGCGGCCCACGCGGGCGGCCCCGATCGGGCCGTTGAACGGAATGCCGGAAAGTGTCAGCGCCGCCGAGACTCCGATCAATGCCGGAATGTCGGGATCGACTTCGGGATTGCACGAAAGCACCTGCGCAACCACCTGCACTTCGTTGTAAAACCCGTCCGGAAACAACGGGCGGATGGGCCGGTCGATCAGCCGGGAGGTCAGTGTCTCCTTTTCCGAAGGCCTGCCTTCGCGCTTGAAGAAGCCGCCCGGAATCTTGCCAGCGGCATAGGTCTTCTCGACGTAGTCACAGGTGAGCGGCAGGAAGTCCTGGCCTGCCTTGGCCTGCCTCGCTCCGACCACCGTGCAGAGCACGACGCTGTCGTCCATGTTCACCACGACCGCTCCGTGCGCCTGGCGCGCCATTTCGCCGGTTTCCAGCGTCACTTGGCGCGCTCCGTAGGTGAACGTCTTCTTGATGGGGGTTAGCCGCATGGTTTTCTCGATCGGTTGACGGAACTCGGGCGCCGTGCCCGGTCATTCTGGTGAGGCCGGTGCCGACGCAGGGGCGCCGGACCGTGTCTGGGAATCAAAACGCCCATCGGGATCCCATGGGCGTCGAGGATTTACTTGCGCAGGCCAAGTTGCTCGATCAGCTCGTGATATTTCCCGTTGTTCTTTCGCTTGAGGTAATCGAGTATCTTGCGACGCTGGCTCACCATCTTC
>VBCJ01000445.1 GCA_005884335.1 Betaproteobacteria bacterium
GCTTCAGACAAGGCGAACGTCCTCTATTCGCCGGCAAACTACGCGCGCGTCCTCAAGCACGTAGCCGGTCGTTTCCTGCGCGGCCCGTTCGTGCTGGTGGGGCATTCGATGGGTGCGGTGGTGTCGCTGCGCTACGCGGTGATGTATCCGGAGGACGTGCGACGACTCGTCGTGGTCGATGCGCCCGGTGTCCTGCATCGATACTCCGTCACCAGCCAGTATCTCGCGCACTTCGGCCTGGAATTCGTGCCGCCCGTCGCCGAGCCGCTCGACTGGCTTACCAATCTCGCACGCAAGATCCTCGCGCCGCTCGAGCGGCTGCATTTCGACCCGCAGATCATCCTGTCGAGCCCGCAGCTGCGCAAGACCCTGCTGGAGGCCGACCCCGCGAAGATCGCCGGCCTCGCAGTGGTGAGCGAAGACTTGCATCAGGAGTTGCCCAAGGTCCGCGCGGAGACCCTCATCGCGTGGGGTGCGCAGGACACGCTCGCACCCCTTCGCACCGGCCGGGTGCTCGCGCTGAAGTTGCCGCGCGCGCGGCTGGCGGTGATCGAGCGCGCCGGGCACGAACCGATGCTCGAAGCTCCCGAGCGTTTTCGCGCAGTGCTCGAGCCGTTTCTGGAGCGGGGTCTGCAGCCGGAGCCGGCGAGTGCCGCCGCCCCCTTGGCGAAGCACGGCGACGCAAGCTGCCAGCGCGAACGCAATCGGGTGTTCGAGGGCGAGTACGACAGCTTGACCCTCGAGGGCTGTCAGCAGGCCCAGATCCGCAACGCGCGCGTGCGCGAGCTGCGCGTCCTCGATTCCACCGTCACGATAGACGACAGTCGCATCGGCGGCGGCGAGACGGGCATCCATGCGAGCAACTCCACCATCGTCATGACTGGCGGGCGCGTCGAGGGAAACGTGGCGATCACGGTGTCGGCGAGCCGGTTCGATCTCGCGGCAGTCGAGGTCGAAGGGCGCGAGGCGGCGGTGACCGCGACGCTGAGATCGTATGTCGTATTCTCGCTCTGCCGGGTGCACAGCCCCCGCACCCGGGGCGAAGTGCACGAGTTCTACGCGGTCACCGCGAAGAACCCGCTGTAGACGTATTCCCTTACGTACGCCCCTGCAGGGCGGCGATACGTTCCTCGATCGGCGGGTGGCTGGAGAAGAGCGCCGCCCATCCCGGCGCGCCGTTCACGCCCGCCGCGGCAAGCGATTGCGGCAGGGCGCCCGGCTGCATGCCGCCCAGGCGCATGAGCGCGCCTATCATCGGCTGCGGCGTGCCGAGCAGCCGCGCCGAGCCCGCGTCGGCGCGGAATTCGCGCTGGCGCGAAAACCACATGACGATCATCGCGGCGAGGATCCCGAAAACGATCTGGGATACGATCACGGTGATGTAGTAGCCGGGACCGATTCCGCGCTCGGTACGGAACACCGTCCGATCCACTATGAAGCCGACGACCCGCGAAAGGAAAAAGACGAAAGTATTGAGCACGCCCTGGATGAGGGTCAGCGTGACCATGTCGCCATTGGCGACGTGAGTGACCTCGTGGCCGAGCACCGCTTCGACTTCATCGCGGCTCATCGATTCGAGCAGCCCGGTCGAGACGGCGACCAGCGCCGAGTTCTTGAATGCCCCGGTGGCGAAAGCGTTCGGCGCGCCTTCGTACACCGCGACGTCGGGCATGCCGATGTTTGCCTTGTCGGCCAGGCGCCGCACCGTATCGACGAGCCAGCGCTCGTGCGCGCCTTCGGGCGACTTTATGATGTGCGCGCCGGTGGACCACAGCGCTATTTGCTTGGAAATCAGGAGCGATATGAATGAGCCGCCAAAACCCATCACCAGGGAAAACCAGAGCAGCGTCTCGAGATTGAGGCCGTTCTGCGTGAGGAACTGGTCGACGCCGAGCGCGCTCGCAACGACCGAGAGCAGCAGCACCACTGCGAGGTTGGTCGCAATAAAGAGGAAGATGCGTTTCATGTTTTTGGCCTTCGCGTCGATAACAAGTTAGCGGCAAAATGGGGTCGGAGCTCGGGGATTTCAAGCGTGCGCGGACGGGATCAGGCCCGCGATTGTATCCCTTCTGTGAGCCGCGGGGTTGTTCCAGAAAAACAGAAAGGCGGGAGGTCCCGCCTTTCTGGTCTTGCGCGGCCCGTCGGGGCCGCTGCGGCTTCAGCTCTTGGATTCGGCCTTCTTGCTTTTACCTTTGGCCTTCTTCTTGCCTTCGGACTTGGCGGTCTTCTTGCTCGCCGCTTTGGCGGGCGTCGCCGGGGTCGCCGATTGCGCGGGTGTCGCTGGCGTGGCGGGCGCCTGCGCTGCGACGTTGAAAGTCGTGCCTGCGAATGCGGCGAGCATCAGCACTGCGATCAGCTTTTTCATTTGGAACCTCACTAAGAGTTGATGTCCATTCCTGCGGACATGTACCCGATAAACGCGAGCCTGCCGCCGGCGTTGACCCGATGTCCCAAATGATTTGCAATTGTCGCCCACGGGCGACAGCTCCCGCACTCTCGTACAATTCGTAACAAATGCCTCCGAAAAAATTCACGCTCGGCTTCA
>VBCJ01000177.1 GCA_005884335.1 Betaproteobacteria bacterium
GCCCTCCCAGATCATGCTGCGCGCGTGATGCAGGCCCACGATCGCCGGGATGTTGAGGCCGCGCGCGACGATGGCCGTGTGGGAGGTGACCCCGCCGAGGTCGGTCACGAAGCCCGCGTATTGGTGCTGTTTGAACAGGATCATGTCCGCGGGCGACAGGTCGTGCGCCACCACGATCAGGTCTTCCTCGTGCGAGGGCGCGGCGGGCGCATGCCCCGTGCCGAGCATCGCCTTCAGCACGCGTTCGACCACCTGCACGATGTCCTGCTTGCGCTCGCGCAGGTACGGGTCGTCCATCTCGTCGAACTGCGACACGAGGTAGTCCATCTGCAGCACCAACGCCCATTCGGCGTTGCAGCGCCGATTGCCGATCAGCTCGCGTGGAACGACGGAGAGATTGGAATCATTGAGCAGCATCGCATGCAGGCTGAGGATCGCTTTCATCTCCGCCGGCGCGCCGGCGGACACGCTCGCCTGCAGCGCGGCAAGCTCGCCCCGGACCTGCGTGATGGCTTTGTCGAAGCGCGCGATCTCCGCCTCGATCCCCTGCGGTGCGATCTCGTAGTGCGCGACTTCCAGGCGCGCAGTCGAGACGAGGTGCGCGTGGCCGATCGCGATTCCCCCGGAGACGCCTGCGCCGTGCAGGGTGAAGCTCGCGCTGCTCGCCTGAGGATTCTCGCCCATTTTCACTGAAAGCCTACTCCTCTTCCCCGAAGCGCTCCGTGATGAGCCGGACCACCGCGGCGAGCGCGCTTTCCGCGTCCTCGCCGTCGGCTTCGATGACGACGCGGCTGCCCTTGCCCGCGGCGAGCATCATGACGCCCATGATGCTTTTCGCGTTCACGCGCCGGCCGTTGCGCGACAGCCACACCTCCGCGGCGAATTTCGCCGCGAGCTGCGTGAGCTTCGCCGCGGCGCGCGCGTGCAGTCCCAGCTTGTTGACGATTTCAGCTTCGATTCGCGGCATTGCACGCGTCTGAATTCAGGTGGACCACGCCGTCCCGCCCGCCGCTCCTCGCCTTCTCGACCACGGCGGCGAGCGGTTCGTCGCGGTAGGTGAGCGCGCGGATCAGCATGGGGAGGCTCGCCCCCGACAGGCCTTCGACCTTGCCGGGCTTGAGCAGGCGCGTAGCGATGTTCGAAGGCGTAGCGCCCAGAATATCGGTGAGCACCAGCACGCCGTCGCCGCTGTCGAGCTGGCGCACGAGCTCCTGGGCCTGGGGCAGGATCGCGTCGGGATCGTCGTGGACCGTCACGCCCAGCTGCTGCACCTGCAGCGGCCGCTTTCCGAGCACATGGCTCGTGCCGTGGATGAGCGCCTCGCCCAGGGCGCCGTGCGCGACGATGAGGACTCCGACCATGATTCCCGTGTCCGAAGTGACTGCGTTCCGGCCCAGTCTAACGACCGCTGCCGGAACGATCAACTGGGAAAGGTCTCTTCTAGCTTACGGCGGCTTCGACAGCGTCGAGAAACATCCCGGCGACATCGAAGCCGGTCTGGTCGGTGATTTCCCGGAAGCAGGTAGGGCTGGTGACGTTGATCTCGGTGAGCCAGTCCCCGATCACGTCCAGGCCGACGAGGAGCAGCCCCTGGCGCGCGAGCTCCGGCCCGAGCGCGTTCGCGATTTCCAAGTCTCGCCGCGAAAGGGGCTTTGCGACGCCGGTGCCCCCGGCGGCGAGGTTGCCGCGCGTCTCGCCAGGCTTGGGGATGCGCGCAAGGCAATGCGGTACGGCTTTCCCCGCGATCAGCAGGATGCGCTTGTCGCCCTCGCGGATCTCAGGGATGTAGCGCTGCGCCATGACCGATTTTGCGCCGTCGCGAACCAGCGTTTCGACGATGACGTTGCGGTTGGGATCGCCCGAGGCGACGCGAAACACCGATTGCCCGCCCATTCCGTCGAGCGGCTTGAGCACCACGTCGCGGTGAGTGTCGATGAATTCCTGGAGTTGCCCGGCGAGCCGTGTCACCAGCGTCGGCGGGGAGAATTGCGGGTATTTCGCGATCGCCAGCTTCTCGCTGTGGTCGCGGATCGCGCGCGGTTCGTTGAACACCTTCGCGCCATCCTCTTGCGCGAGCTCCAGAAGCCAGGTGCTCGCGACGTACTCGGTGTCGAACGGCGGGTCCTTGCGCATGAGCACCACTTCGAATTCATCGAGCGGCGTCTCCTTTGGCGATGCGATCCGATACCAAGGAACCTTGTCACCGGTGAGAGTGAGGCGGGAAGTTTCGCCGATAACCCGACCTCCCTTCCACATGAGGCATTCCTGCAGCATGAAATACAGATCGTGGCCGCGCTTCGCGGCCTCGACCATCATCGCGTAAGTCGAATCCTTGTAAGTCTTGAACGAGGACAACGGGTCGGCGATGAAGGCGATTCTCATGTGACGAAGCGCGTGCTCAAACTGCTCGCTCTGAAATCTCCACCAGGTTGCCGTCCGGATCGCGTACGTACACCGAGCGGATCGGTCCCTGCGCTCCGGTTTTCATCACCGGCCCCTCTATGATAGGCACGTTGCACGCGGCAAGGCGAGCGATCACCTCCTCCAGCGGCAGCGACGCGATGAAGCAGATGTCAAGCGTCCCCGGGGCGGCGAGCGCCGCCCTGGGCTCGAACTCTTTTCCCTTTTCGTGGAGATTGATCTTCTGGCCGCCGAACTTGAGCGCCATGCGGCCTTCGCCGAAGCGCTCGAATTTCATTCCAAGCACCCGCGTGTAGAAATCGATGCACTGCTCGGTGTGCGCCGTCGTGAGGACGATGTGATCGAGATGGTCGATCATAGAAAACCGGGGACAGACCACGTTTTTTCTGAATATCGTCTCGCCTGTTTCGTTCGAGGAAAAAAACGTGGTCTGTCCCCGGTTTTATTTCACCGCGCCGAGCATGTAGTCGACCGCCGCCTTCACTTCCGCATCCGAGAGCGTCAGATTACCGCCCTTGGGCGGCATCGCGCCCTTGCCCTTGAGCGCGTTCTCGTACACGTGCTCGGTGCCGTGCATGAGGTGCATCGCCCACGCCTTCTTGTCGCCGAACTTCGGCGCGTTCGCCACGCCCGCGCCGTGGCAGGCCATGCAGGTGGACTCGTATACTTGCTTGCCGTCCGCTTTGCCCGCGACCGCCTGCGCCTGGGGCGCGCCGGCCGCCGGCTCCTTGAGCTCCGTTCCGGCCGTGGCCATGTTCACCTCGGCGACCGGCTTGATGCGCTTTGCGACTGCTTCGGGCGACTTGGTCTCCTCGTCGTAGATCCTGCCGCTGGTGGCGAGGTTCGCGAGCAGGATGATCACGATGACGGGGACGGCGAACGAGAGCACCAGCACGATGACGAGCTGCTTGGGAGTCTTGATCAGGGATTCGTGCCGCTTTCCGCTCATTCTGGTGCCTTAGGCGAGCGTAGAAAAGCGCGCATTATAGCGGTTGCAGATACGAACAGGGGAACTGCGGTTCCCTCGCCTGCAACTTGCCGCGATTTTCTCGAAGACCGATAATCCGAACCCCGATATGGAGACTTTGCAGCGCCTCGCGCCCGAGTCCTTTGACTTCTCATGATCGATCCCTTCGTCGTCGAAGAACTGATCGACCGGGCGCTCGCCGAGGACATCGGTTTCGCCGACCTCACCTCGGAGCTGGTGATCCCGGCCGACGCGCGCGCAGAGCTCGCCTTGAACGCACGCCAGGACATCGTCGTCGCCGGGATCGACGTTGCCGCACAGGTTTTCCGTCGTCGCGTGCCGGAGTGCCGCGTCGAGCTGCGTGTGAAGGACGGCGATCGCGTCAAGTCCGGCACGGCGATGGGGCGAGTGGAAGGCCCCGCTCGCGGGCTGCTTGCGGTGGAGCGAACCGCATTGAATTTTCTCCAGCACCTCTCGGGAGTCGCAACCCTCACCGCGCAGTACGTCGAGCGCATCGCGGGCACGCGCGCGGTGCTGATCGACACGCGCAAAACGACGCCGGGCATGCGCGCGCTGGAAAAACACGCCGCGCAGCTGGGCGGGGCGCGCAACCACCGGTTGCGCCTGGATGACGGCGTGCTGATCAAGGACAACCACATCAGCGTGTGCGGCTCGATCGCGCTCGCGGTTCGGCGCGCGCGCTCGGGTGTTCCCGTCCTGACCAAGATCGAGGTCGAATGCGACGCGCTCGAGCAAGTGAAGGAGGCGCTCGAGGCGGGGGCCGACATGATTCTGCTCGACAACATGAGCCTGGAAGACTTGCGGCGCGCGGTCGCGCTCTCGGGTGGCCGGGTTCCGCTCGAAGCCTCCGGCGGCGTGAGGCTTGAGACCCTGCGCGCCGTCGCCGAGACCGGAGTCGATTTCATCTCGGTGGGCCGGATCACGCAGTCGGCGCCTGCGGTGGACATCGGCCTCGACGCAGTCGTCAGGGTCTGACATGGCAAGACACTCGGTGTGCCTGTTCTGCTCTGCGGTCGAGGATCTCCCGGTCGCAGCGCGCTCGCTCGCCGCGGAATTCGGCGCTGCGTGCGCGGGGCGCGGACTGCGCCTCGTCTGCGGCGGCAGCGGCCGGGGGCTCATGGGGATCGCCGCGCGCGCTGCTGCGGCCGCGGGCGGCGAAGTGCTCGGCATCATGCCGCGCCACCTCATCCGCCCGGAGCGCGCCGCGGCCGACCTCGGCACGCTCAAGATCGTCGAGTCGCTTGCCGAGCGCAAGCAGCTGATGACGGAATCTGCCGACCTGTTTGTCGCGCTGCCCGGCGGGATCGGCACGCTCGACGAACTGCTGGAAATGCTCACGATGAACGACCTCGGCCTGCAGGACAAACCCGTGATCCTCTGTGCGAGCGACGGCTTCTGGCAGCCCTTCATCACGATGATCGAGCGCTTTCGCGCCTACGGAGTGCTGCGAGCCAGCGTCGAGCGCAGGCTGCGCGTGGCCGCTTCGCTCGAAGAGGCCATGCGCCTCATCGAAGACCATCTGTCGTCCGCGGCTCACGGGACGCGAGGCGCCGCGTCGCGCAGTGTATAATTTCCTCTCCCGCGCCCGTAGCTCAGGGGATAGAGTGATGGCCTCCGAAGCCATAGGTCGCGCGTTCGATTCGCGCCGGGCGCGCCAGACACCCCAGGTCCGTTTTCAGTCGGAGACTCCGATGCGAAGCTGCGCTGCCCTTGCGGTTCCTTTGCTTCTGCTCGCGACCGGTGCGCTTGCCGGCGGATCGAACTACGGCATCGCCCCGGGGGCGAAGCAGCTCACCGGAAAGGTTTCCGAGTGGCCGGTGCCCACCCCGAAATTCGCCCGCGATCCCGCGCCCGGTCCCGACGGCAACATCTACATCACGGTGATGCAGGGCGACCGCATCGCGCGTTTCGACACGAAGTCGCAGAAATTCAGCGAATGGGATCTTCCCCCCGGCGCGCATCCGCACGGACTGCTGGTCGACAAGGAGGGCAAGGTCTGGTACACGGGCAACGGCAACGGCACCATCGGCGAGCTCGATCCTGCAACGGGCAAGGTCCGGGAGCACAGGGCGCCCTCGGGAGGGAGCCCGCACACGCTGGTGATCGACGACGCAGGCGCGATCTGGTTTACCAGCCAGTCCGGTTACGTCGGCAGGCTCGATCGCTCGAGTGGAAAAATCGCGGAGTACCGCATGTCGGGCGGCCCCTACGGCCTTACGCTCGACAAGCGCGGCAACGTCTGGGTGTGCCGCATGAACGCCGACAAGATGGGGATCGTCGACACGAAGACCGGAAAGACCTCTGAGCTCTACATGGGGCCGGGGTCCCGGCCGCGCCGCGCCGCCACCGCCCCCGACGGCACTCTCTGGATCACGCTTTACGGCAACGGCAAG
>VBCJ01000178.1 GCA_005884335.1 Betaproteobacteria bacterium
CCCGTATCCGGGTTCATTCGGCACACGTTGTTGCACGGGGAGGGAACGTCGCCGCCGGGCCGTATGTCCTGGTTCATGAGTCCTTCGCCGCGAGCGCCCGTGCCACTTTCGAATCCGGCTCGCGCCCGAGTTCCGAGCAGATGAACTGGCCGGCCTGTCGCAGCCGGGTCAGATCGACGCCGGTACGAATGCCCAGGCCCTCCAGCATGTAGATCACATCTTCGGTGGCGACGTTGCCGGTTGCTCCCTTGGCGTACGGACAGCCGCCCAGGCCCGCTACCGAGCTGTCGAAAGTCTTTACGCCGAGCTCGAGCGACGCGTAGATGTTGGCCAGCGCCTGGCCGTAGGTGTCGTGGTAATGACCGGCGAGCTTTTCGACGGGCACTCTTGCGGCGACCGCTTCGATCATGCGGCGGATCTTTCCGGGTGTCGCGACGCCGATGGTGTCGCCGAGCGAGATCTCGTAGCAGCCCATCTCGTAGAGTTTCTCCGCGACGGCGGCCACTGCCTGCGGCTTCACCTCGCCTTCGTAGGGACAGCCCGCAGCGCAGGAAATGTAGCCGCGTACGCGCATCTTGCGTGCCCGCGCGGCCTTGACGACCGGGGCGAAGCGCTCGAGGCTCTGCGCGATGCCGCAGTTGATGTTCTTTCGGCTGAATGTCTCGGAGGCCGCACCGAATACGGCGACCTCCTCCGCGCCCGCGGCGCACGCCGCTTCGAAGCCCTTCATGTTGGGAACCAGTACCGGATAGGCGACCCCCGCTTTCCTGTGGACGCCCGCCATCACCTGCGCATGATCGGCCATCTGCGGAACCCATTTGGGCGAGACGAACGCGGTCGCCTCGACGGCCGGCAGCCCCGCGTCGGCGAGCTTTTCGATGAGTGCGATCTTGACCGGGGTGGGAACGCTTCTCGCTTCGTTCTGCAGGCCGTCGCGCGGACCCACCTCGACGATCCTCACTTTCCTCGGGAGGCTCATGGCGCCGCCTCGAACTCGATCAGCTCGGCCCCTTCGCCGACCTGCTCGCCTACCCGGCAAAGGATCTGCGCGATCCGGCCGCGCGCGGGCGCTCGGATGGTGTGTTCCATTTTCATCGCTTCGAGAATCAACAAAGGCGCGTCCTTCTCGACCCGATCGCCCGGTTCGACCAGAACCGCGATGATCTTGCCCGGCATCGGGGCCTCGAGATCGCCCGCGCTCGACTCGACCGCAAGCTCCTGACGCAACGGATCGTGCATTTCCAGGATGTGATGCCTGCCGGGCAGGAACACCTCGATGCGGTTGTCCAGGCGGACCACGCTGCCCGCGACGGTGGCATCGTCGAGGTGCACGGTCAACCTGCGGGCCTCGCGCCGGTAGCTTTTGACTTGGCGCCGACTTTCGGCGAATTCGAATTCGAAACCTTCCCCTCGGCGGCGTGCAGTGACCGCATGCCGGTTTTCGCCTTCCTGGAAGACAAGAAGCTGAACGGCGTCCTGGTTCGCGCGCCAGCCGTCGCCGACGCCCCAAGGCGAAAAGGGATCGCCCGAGCGCCGCGCCTCCCCGCGCAAGCCGGCGTCGAGGTGCAACCATGCCGTCAGAGTCGCAAGTGTCAGCGCCTCCTCGCCGGCCGGAGCCGACGGGGCGAGGAGCTCCGAGCGGTGGCGCTCGATCAGGCCGGTATCGAAATCGGCGCCGACAAAATCGCGATTCTGGACGAGCCGATAGAGAAATCCGAGATTGGTGACCGGACCCGCGACCTCGAATTCTCCGAGCGCCTTGCGCATTCGCTCGAGCGCCGCAGGGCGATCCCGGTCCTGGACGATGAGCTTGGCGATCATGGGGTCGTAGTAGACCGTGATCTCGTCGCCCGATCTCACGCCCGTATCCACGCGCACGTTCCCGGACTCCGCGGGCAGCCCCAGATGCACGATGCGACCCGAAGCCGGGAGGAAGTCGCGGCGCGGATCCTCGGCGTAGACTCGCGCTTCGATCGCGTGGCCGTTGATGCGCAGGTCGTTCTGGGCGAGTGGGAGCTTTTCGCCTGCAGCGACTTGGATCTGCCATTCGACCAGGTCGAGCCCGGTGATCATCTCGGTCACTGGATGCTCGACCTGAAGCCGTGTATTCATCTCCATGAAAAAGAACGCGCCCCCGCGATCGACGAGGAACTCGACGGTTCCCGCGCCGACGTAGCCGACGGCTTTCGCGGCCGCCTCCGCGGCCTTGCTCATCTCGCCGCGGCGCTCTTCGGTCATGCCGGGCGCGGGCGCCTCTTCGAGCACTTTTTGATGGCGCCGCTGCATCGAGCAGTCGCGTTCAAAGAGCGACAGACAGCCGCCTTGCCGGTCGGCGAACACCTGGATCTCGATATGCCGGGGGCGTTCGAGGTATTTTTCCAGCAGCACGCGCTCGTCACCGAAAGCCGACAAGGCTTCGCGCCGGCAGGCGGCGAGCGCCGCGTCGAATTCCGCCTTGTGCTCGACCGCGCGCATGCCTTTGCCGCCGCCGCCGGCCGCGGCCTTGATTAGAACCGGAAACCCGATGCGCACGGCTTGATCGAGAAGGAAGTCGGGAACCTGATTGCCGCCGTGATAGCCGGGCACGAGCGGCACTCCGGCCTTTTCCATGGCGGCTTTCGCCGCGGATTTGTCGCCCATGGCGCGGATTGCCTGCGGCGGCGGGCCGACGAACGCGATTCCCGCGCGCTCGCAGCGCTCGGCGAATTCCGCGTTCTCGGAGAGGAAACCGTAGCCCGGGTGGATGGCCGAGGCACCCGAGCTCATCGCCGCCTCGACGATCCGATCGCCGCGCAGGTAGCTGTCCTTTGCCTCCGGCGGGCCGATGCGAAACGCCTCGTCGGCGAGCGCGACGTGACGCGATTGCGCGTCGGCGTCCGAGTACACGGCGACCGTGGCTATGCCCATGCGCCGCGCGGTCCTCGCCACGCGGCAGGCGATCTCGCCGCGGTTGGCGATCAGGATTTTGGCGAACACGGGACGCGCCCTATTTTTTCTTCTTGGCGCTCTTTTTCATCGCCTGCTGCAGCCAAGCAGGCTTGCGCTTCTCGAGGAAGGCGCGCACGCCCTCCCTGCCTTCTTCGGACGCCCGTGCAGTGGCGATGCGACCCGCCATATCGGCCCTCGTCTCGGATGTGATCGGGCGCTTCGCGACCGCGTGGATCAATTCCTTGGTTGCGGCGTGCGCCCCCGGCGCGCCCTGAACGAGCTCGCCCAGGAGGGTGTTCACCGTCGCATCCAGCTCGGCGGGCTGCGCAAGTTCCTGCACGAAGCCGATGCGATACGCTTCCGCGGCCGGAAAGCGCTCGGCGGTGAGGAAATAGCGGCGCGCGGCGCGTTCGCCCATTGCGGCGAGAACATAGGGGCTGATAGTGGCCGGAGTGAGGCCCAACCGTACTTCGGACACGCAGAAATCGGTGTCGATGGACGCGACCGCGATGTCGCAAGCGGCGATGAGCCCCATGCCTCCGGCGAACGCGGCGCCGTGCACGCGCGCGACCGTCGGTTTCGCGAGCGCGTGCAGCCGGTTGAGCATGGAGCCGAAGGCCATTGCGTCTTTTCGGTTCTCGTCGAAATCCACCTCGCCCATTCTCTTCATCCAGTTCAGATCCGCGCCGGCACAGAACACCTTGCCGCGTCCCGCGAGCACCACCGCGCGCACCGCCGGATCCTGCTCAAGCTCGCCGAAGGCAGCGGTGAGCTCGGCGATCATCGTTTCGTTGAACGCGTTGCGCACCTCGGGCCGGTTGAGCCAAATGACGGCGACGCCCAGGCCGGCTTGGATTTCGATGGTTTGGTGCGTCATGCCTCGTCCTCCCGAATGAAGCTCTTGTGCAAATCGCTAACGCGGCTCGACGATCACCTGGGTCCGCACCGAATTGGCGATGAAGCATTTCTCGTGGGCTTTGTGGTGCAGTTCGGCGAGCACCCCCGGCGAAGGCGGCGCGGCGAATTCGACCGCCGGCCGAAGAGTGACTCGTGTCATCGCCATTCGACCCTCGGAATTCTCTTCGAGCACGCCTTGGGCCTCGTCGACGTACCGGTTGACGACGAGCTTCATCGTCGATGCCAGGCTCACGAACCAGAGCATGTGACAGGCCGAAAGCGAGGCGACGAAAAGCTGCTCCGGGTCGGCACCCTGCGCGTGCGGCGCGCCGGGCGGAATGTTCTCCTTTGCAGCATTTCCGTCGAGCCGTACGGCGGGCTCGAACTCGATGCGATGGGCACGGCTGTACGTGCCGAGCTCGAACGGCATCCCGTTCCTTTGCCATTCTGTCGTTGCGCGGTGGACGGACATCGGGATTTCCTTACATTCGAAAAACGCCGAACCGGGTTTCCTCGATCGGTGCGTTGAGGGACGCCGAGATCGCGAGCGCGAGGGTGCGTCGCGTTTCCTCGGGCGCGATCACTCCATCGTCCCAAAGCCGAGCGGTGGAGTAGTAGGGATGCCCCTGCCGCTCATACTGGTCGAGGATGGGGCGCTTGAACTCCTCCTCCTGCGCCTTGCTCCAGGCGCCGCCCTTCGCCTCGATGCCGTCCCGCTTCACCGTGGCGAGCACGGAAGCCGCCTGCTCCCCGCCCATCACCGAGATGCGGGCGTTCGGCCACATCCAAAGGAAGCGCGGTCCGAAAGCGCGCCCGCACATGCCGTAGTTGCCCGCGCCGAACGAGCCGCCGATGATGACGGTGAATTTCGGCACCCGGCTGCATGAGACCGCGGTCACCATCTTGGCGCCGTCCTTGGCGATGCCAGCCGCCTCGTACTTTTTTCCCACCATGAAGCCTGTGATGTTTTGGAGGAAGAGGAGTGGAATCGCGCGCTGGCTGCACAGCTCGATGAAGTGCGTGCCTTTCAGCGCAGATTCGGAAAATAGGATCCCGTTGTTCGCGACGATGCCGATCGGGTGGCCCCAGATGCGCGCGAACCCGGTCACCAACGTGGTGCCGTAGTCCGCCTTGAACTCGTCGAGCTCGCTGCCGTCGACCATGCGCGCGATCACCTCGCGGACGTCGTAGGGTTTGCGCTTGTCTTCGGGGATGATCCCGTGCAATTCGTCGGCGGGGTAGAGCGGCTCGACCGGCTCGCGCAGGGCGAGGCGCACGTTTTTCGCGCTGCCGAGGTTGGCGACGATAGCGCGGGCGATCGCGAGCGCGTGGAGGTCGTTTTGCGCGTAGTGATCGGCGACGCCCGATTGTCGCGCGTGCACCTCCGCGCCGCCGAGCTCTTCCGGCGAGACTATTTCCCCGGTCGCTGCTTTCACGAGCGGCGGCCCGCCGAGAAAGATCGTGCCCTGTCCTTTGACGATGATGGATTCGTCGGACATCGCGGGGACGTAAGCACCACCGGCGGTGCACGAGCCCATCACCGCGGCGATCTGCGGGACTCCGGCAGCCGACATGATCGCCTGGTTGTAGAAGATGCGGCCGAAGTGCTCACGGTCGGGAAAGACCTTGTCCTGTTCCGGCAGGAACGCGCCGCCCGAGTCGACGAGGTAGAGGCAGGGAAGGCGGTTCTGCAACGCGATCTCCTGCGCGCGCAGGTGCTTCTTCACCGTGATGGGGTAGTAGGTTCCGCCCTTGACCGTGGCGTCGTTCACGACCACCACGCACTCCTTGCCCGAGACGCGCCCGACGCCGGTGATGATGCCTGCGCCCGGCGCTTCGTCCTCGTACACGCCGAAAGCGGCGAGCTGCGAAAGCTCGAGGAACGGCGAGCCTGGGTCGAGCAGCAGGCGCAAGCGCTCGCGCGGCAGCAGTTTTCCGCGGGCCACGTGCTTGGCGCGCGCCGGCTCGTCGCCGCCCTGCGCGGCGCGCTCGACCTTGGCGCGCAGGTCGGCGACGAGCGCAGCCATCGCCGCGGCGTTCGCCCGGAATTCCTCCGAACTCGGGTTGACCTTGCAGCGGATTTCGGGCATCTCGTCTATTTGCGTGCCGGGATGGGATGGCCGGGAAGCAGCGCGTAAGGATGCCGCCAGCGCGGCTCGGCGCGGATGCGCCCGAGCCACCGCTCGATGTTCGGGTACTGCGCCCAGCTCACCCCGAGCTCGTCCTCGAAGAACAGATAAGCGCAGGCCGAAATATCGGCGATCGTCAACCGGCCGCCAGCGAGATAGGGCGCTCGCCCGAGCTGGGTGTCGAGCACTTTCCACGCGCCCTCGGCTCGCTTGCGAAATTCCTCGAGCACCGCCTTGTCCGTGTCCGGGGCGAACGTGCGCAGGAACCGGTAAGTGGCGGTGTAGCTCGTCAGCTTGTGATTGTCCCAGAACAGCCAGCGCAGGATCTCGCGCCGCTCGGCGCCGTCGTTCCAGCCATAGCGGCCGAAGCGCTCGACCAAGTAGTCCAGGATGACCGCGGACTGGGAAAGACGCAGATCGCCATGCTCGAGCACAGGCGCCTCGCCCATTACGTTGATCCTGCGGTATTCCGCAGTCCGCGTCTCCCCGTTGAAATAGTCGACGAAGCGGGCCTGCCAGTCGGCCGCTACGAGTTCGAGGTAGAGGGCCGCCTTGTAGCAATTGCCGGACTGGGCGAAGCCATAGAGCAGATACTCGGTCATATGCGCTCACCAGCCGCCGGTGGCAAGCCATTTGTCTATCTGATCCAACCTGTCTGAGCCCCAGAAGGATTCACCATCGACGACGATGAAGGGCGAACCGAACGCGCCGCGGGCGATCGCCTTGTCCACTTCTATCCTGGTGCGGTCCTTGATCGCCTGATCGCTGATGCCCGCGCGAACTTCATCGCTCTTCAGGCCGAACTTCGCGCACACGGCGACCGTGTTGTCGGCGCTCGAAATATCGACGTCGTCCACGAAATAGGCGCGGTATAGCGCCTTGGCGAGCTCGCGTGCGCGCTTCGGGTCCTTGGCGTCGAGCCAGTAGAACGCGCGGGAAGGCGAAACCGAGGAAATCGGAAAGACCGAAGGAAAGCGGTAGGCGACGCCGTGGAATTTCGCGCTGCGCGCCATGTCGCGCGTCGCGTACGCTCCCTTGACGGGTATGGAGGGAAGCGGCGCGGCGCCCGTCGTCTTAAAAGCTACACCGAGCAGGAACGGCCGCCAAGTCACCCCGCGGCCGTATTTCGCCGCGAGCGCATCGATTTTCTCGCTCGCGATGTAGCCGTACGGCGAGGAAAAATCGAAATAGAACTCGATCGGGTTCGGCATCACGCAGTCTCGATGGCCATGGCGGTCGCTTCGCCCCCGCCGATGCACAGGGTCGCGATACCGCGCTTGCCCCCGTTCTTCCTCAGCGCGCCGATCAGGGTGACGAGGATGCGCGCGCCCGAGGCGCCGATCGGGTGGCCGAGCGCGCAGGCGCCGCCGTGGATGTTGACCCGCTCGTGCGGCAAGCCGTGCTCTTTCATCGCCGCCATGGTGACCACCGCGAAGGCCTCGTTGATCTCGTAGAGATCGACTTTGCCGGCGCTCCAGCCGGTCGCATCGAAGAGCTTTTTGATCGCGCCCACCGGCGCAGTGGT
The DNA here is from genome assembly GCA_005884335.1 of Betaproteobacteria bacterium. GTDB lineage: Bacteria > Pseudomonadota > Gammaproteobacteria > Burkholderiales > SG8-39 > VBDM01. The sequence continues at coordinate 7,480 of VBCJ01000178.1, forward strand.
GAACCACCCCGGCTCCTGGGAATGCGTGCTGTGGCCGACCACCACCGCCAGCGGCGCGACGCCCAGTTTTCCGGCGGTGGAACGGCGCATCATGACCAGCGCCGCCGCTCCGTCCGAAATCGAGCTCGAATTCGCCGCGGTCACTGTGCCATCCTTGCGGAACGCGGGCTTCAGCGTCGGGATCTTCTCGAAATTCGCCTTGAACGGTTGTTCGTCCTGCTCCATGAAGCGCTCGTTTTTCCCCGCTTTGATCGCCAGCGGCGTGATCTCCCAGGCGAACCAGCCGTTCTTGTTGGCGGCCTGGGCGCGCTCGAGCGATGCGATCGCGAATTTGTCCTGTTCTTCCCGGGTGAAGCTGTACTTCCCTGCACAGTCTTCGGCGAATGAACCCATCAGCCGACCTCTATCGTAGGCGTCCTCCAGTCCGTCGAGGAACATGTGATCGACGACCTGCTGATGACCCATGCGGTAACCCGAGCGCGCCTTCGGAAGCAGATAGGGGGCGTTGGTCATGGATTCCATCCCGCCGGCGACCATCACTTCGTTCGTGCCGGCCGCGAGAAGATCGTGGGCGAGCATCGCCGCCTTCATGCCCGAGCCGCACATCTTGTTCACCGTGGTGCTGCCGGTTGACAGTGAAAGCCCGGAACCGATCGCCGCCTGGCGCGCGGGCGCCTGGCCCTGACCGGCTGGGAGCACGCAGCCCATGATCACCTCCTGGACCTGTGTCGGGTTGATGCCGGCACGCTCGACCGCAGCGCGGATTGCGGCTGCGCCGAGCTGCGGAGCAGTGAGGTCTTTCAACTCGCCTTGAAACGCGCCCATCGGCGTGCGGGCAGCGGAGACGATGACAACCGGATCGTTCAACATGGCAATTCTCCTTTATGACTGCCGGGCTCAAGCCGTCTCGGAAAACAGCTCCCGTCCGATCAGCCAGCGGCGGATCTCGGAAGTTCCCGCGCCGATCTCGTAGAGCTTGGCGTCGCGCCACAGGCGCCCGGTCGGTGTTTCGTTGATGTAGCCCATCCCGCCCAGGCACTGGATTGCTTCGCCAGCCATCCAGGTGGCTTTTTCCGCAGCGTAGAGGATCGCCCCGGCGGCGTCCTTACGCGTGGTTTCGTTGCGGTCGCAGGCCTGCCCGACCGCGTAGACGTAGGCGCGGCAGGCGTTGAGCGTCGTATACATGTCGGCGAGCTTTCCCTGCATCAGCTGAAACTCGCCGATCGGCTGGCCGAATTGCTTGCGCTCATGGAGGTACGGGACGACCACGTCCATGCAGGCCTGCATGATGCCCAGGGGGCCGCCTGCGAGCACCGCCCGCTCGTAATCCAGTCCTGACATCAGGACGTTCACGCCGCGCCCGGGCTCCGTAAGGACGTTCTCCTCCGGCACCTCGCAGTCGCGAAACACCAGTTCGCAGGTGTTCGAGCCGCGCATGCCCAGCTTGTCGAGCTTTTGCGCCGTGGAAAAGCCCTTGAAGCCCTTCTCGACGATGAAGGCGGTGAGTCCCCTCGGGCCGGCATCGGCATCGGTCTTGGCGTAGACCACGAGCACGTCGGCGTCCGGGCCGTTGGTGATCCACATCTTGCTGCCGTTCAGGACGAACCTGCCCTTGCGATATTCGGCCCGGGTCTTCATCGAGACCACGTCCGAGCCCGAGCCGGGCTCGGACATGGCGAGCGCGCCGACCCAGTCGCCCGCGACGAGCTTCGGCAGGTATTTGCGCTTCTGAGTCTCGCTCCCGTTCCTGCGGATCTGGTTGACGCAGAGATTGGAATGCGCGCCGTAGGACAGGCCCACGGAAGCCGAAGCCCGGCTGACTTCCTCCATCGCGACGATATGCGCCGCATAGCCCATCAGAGTGCCGCCGTACGCCTCTTCCACGGTGACACCGAGAAGCCCGAGCGCACCCATCTTCTTCCACAGATCGGAGGGGAACTGGTTCGAGCGGTCGATTTCGGCGGCGCGCGGGGCGATCTCGGTTTGAGCGAAGCCGCGCGCCGTGGCGCGCAGCATGTCGATATCCTCGCCAAGAGCGAAGCGCAATCCCGGCAACTCGATCGCCGGGGTGCCGCCGGAGAGGTTGCGGGCTCGATCCATTCGGGGAGCTCCAGGGGGAAAAAGGACTCTACTTTACGTTTACGTAAACGTCAACCACGCCTCAAGGCTGCCGCGCCCGGGCGGGCGGCCTGCGGCGCCGTGCGCTGACGAGGATCTTGCGCGACTGGCGCTCGAACGCGCGGATCTCGGAGAGCACCTCCTCGATCTCTTCGCGCTGGCGCTCGAGCTGCTCGCGGCGGGCGGCGAGCGCGGCGACGAACTTCTCCAGCTGAGGCCGCTCGTCCGGCGCAGAATCGTAGAGCTCCAGCATCTCGTGTACCTCGGCGAGGGAGAAGCCGAGCCGTTTCCCGCGCAGGATCAGCTTCAAGCGCACCCAGTCGCGCTTGGAATAGACGCGCCGCGTGCCGTCGCGCCCGGGGCTGAGCAGGCCTTCGTCCTCGTAGAAGCGGATTGCGCGATGGGTCACGTCGAACTCGCGCGCGAGGTCGGCGATGCTGTAGGTTTCGGCGGGCTTGTTCATCGGCGAAATGCTCAACCGCTGTCGGACGGTTTTGTGGCGGGCGGCGCCATAATCTGCGAGAATTCGCACCTTTCGCCGCGGGAAGCTCCGGATTCTACTCCGACCTACTCGCGCCATCCAAAGCGCGTGACCCCCGAATCCATCCTGCAGTATCCGCATGCCGCGCCGCCGGCGCCAGGCGAGACGCTGCAGGTGGCGCCCGGTGTGCACTGGCTGCGCATGCCGCTGCCGTTTGCGCTCGATCACATCAATCTTTGGCTCCTCGAGGACGGCGACGGCTGGACCTTCATCGACTGCGGCATCGGCGACGACGCCACGCGCGCGCTGTGGGAGCGCATCTTCGCCGGACGCATCGCGGGGCGGCCGATCAGGCGCCTCGTCGTCACGCACCATCATCCCGACCACGCGGGTCTGGCGTCGTGGCTGACCGAGCGCACCGGCGCCGAATTCTGGATGCCGCAGGCCGAGTATTTCGCCGCGCACGCGATGCGCGAAGGAAGCGCGGGTTTCGGCTTCGACAATATCATGGCGATGTTCGAACACAACGGGCTCGCCGGAGAGAAACTGACGCTGATGCAGCAACGCCGCAGCAACTACCGCAGCAGGGTGCCTGGATTTCCCTCGGTATACCGGAGGTTGATGGACGGCCAAGCGCATCGCATCGGCGGCCGACTCTGGAGCGTCGTCATGGGATACGGCCATGCCCCCGAGCACGCTGCGCTCTACTGCGAGGAGCTCGGCGTCCTCATCTCCGGCGACATGGTGCTTCCCAGGATTTCGACCAATGTCAGTGTTTGGGCGAACGAGCCGGAGGGAAACCCGCTCGCGCTCTTCCTCGAATCGTTATCCCGCTACGCCGGGTTACCCGCGACGACGCTCACGCTGCCCTCGCACGGGCTGCCCTTTCGGGGCCTTCGCGAGCGCATCGCGCAGCTAAAGGAGCATCACCGCCTGCGCCTGGCCGAGCTGCATGAAGCCTGCGGTACGCCCAGGGCCGCGGCGGACGTGCTCGATACGCTGTTTCGCCGCAAGCTCGACGCGCATCAGCTTTTCTTCGCCATGGGCGAGGCGATGGCTCATCTGCACCTTCTCCATCACGACGGGCGCCTGAAGCGTTCCGTCGGCGCCGATGGCGTGATTCGCTACGCCAAAAACTAGCCAACATGCCCGCGACGCAGCCCCCGCCCGATCCCGCCCAGAGCGCGAGAGTATTCGCCGAGGTGGCGGAGCGCTCCAGCCGCCTCATGGGGGAGTTTCTGCAGCGCCAAGCCGGCGGCCAAGGCGTCGCCACCAGCGACGAATTCGGGATCGCCCGGGCATTCATGGACCTTTATGCACGCATGCTGGCCGAACCCTGGAAGCTTGCGGAGATGCAGACGAAGATGTTCTGGGACCACGTCGCTCTCTGGCAGTCGACCGTACTGCGCATGCTGGGAAAGGAAGCCCGGCCCGTCGCCGTGCCTGCCAAAGGCGACAACCGTTTTCGCGAGGCAGACTGGCAGGATCAGTTCCTGTTCGACTACATCAAGCAATCCTACCTCATCGCTGCGCGCCATCTTCACGACGCCGTAGCGTCGGTCGAGGGCCTGCCGGAACAGACAAGCAAGAAAGTGAATTTCTACACGCGCCAATACATCGACGCGCTGTCGCCGTCGAACTTCGCTCTCACCAACCCGCATGTGCTGCGCGAAACCATGCGGTCCGGCGGGCAGAATTTGGTCCGCGGCTTGAACAACCTCCTGGCCGACATCGAGCGCGGCGGCATCCGCATGGCGGACGAAAAGGCATTCAAGCTCGGCGTGAATGTCGCCACCACCCCCGGCAAGGTGGTTTTTCAGAACGAGTTGATGCAGCTCATCCAGTATGCCCCGAGCACCGAAAATGTATTCAGGCAGCCGCTTCTTGTCATCCCCCCGTGGATCAACAAGTATTACATCCTCGATCTACGCGAGAAAAATTCCTTTGTGCGTTGGGCCGTCGGCCAGGGCCACACGGTGTTCGTGATCTCCTGGGTCAATCCGGACGGGCGCTATGCAGGCAAGACCTTCGAGAATTACATGTTCGAGGGGCCGCTTGCGGCGCTCGATGCGATCGGCCAGGCGACCGGTGAGAACAGGGTCAACATCATCGGTTACTGCCTCGGAGGAACGCTGCTCGGCGCCACGCTCGCGTGGATGGCGGAAAAAGGCGACGCGCGCGCGGCCTCGGCCACGTTCCTCGCATCGCTGCTCGATTTTTCCATCCCCGGCGAGCTCGGGGTGTTCATCGACGAAGCACAGGTCGAGAATCTGGAACGCCGCATGCAGGAGCGCGGCTACCTCGAGGGCTCCGAGATGGCGGCCACCTTCAACATGCTGCGCGCAAACGACCTGGTGTGGTCGTTCGTCGTCAACAACTACCTGCTCGGCAAGGATCCCTTCCCGTTCGACCTCCTCTACTGGAATTCCGATTCCACGCGGATGCCCGCGAAGATGCACAGCTTCTACCTGCGCAACATGTACCTCGCCAACCGGCTCAAGGATGCCGGCGGCGTCAACCTGGGCGGCGTGCCGATCGACCTCGGGAAGATCGCGATACCGGCGTATTTCGTTTCCACCCTCGAGGACCACATCGCGCCCTGGAAATCCACTTACAAGGGCGCGCGCCTCCTCTCCGGGCCCACGCGGTTCGTGCTCGGAGGCTCGGGGCATATTGCCGGCATCGTGAATCCGCCGTCGGCGAAAAAATACGGCTACTGGACCGGATCCGAGCTCCCCCAATCGGCCGAGGAATGGCAGGCCGGGGCGAGCCGGAAGGAAGGTTCGTGGTGGATCGACTGGCAGGCCTGGGTGGCCGGCCTGAACGGGCCCGACCGGGTACCGGCCCGCGTCCCGGGCGCGGGGGCACTGCAGGCCCTCGAGGACGCTCCGGGGTCTTATGTGAGCGTTCCCGCCTGAGCTGCCCGCCCCCGGGGAAATTATCCGGCCGAGCGACCGAGACCCTCACGGAATCGCCGGAGATACCCCAAACCCTCGATAGCGCGGCTGCCGTACCACGCGGTCATCGCTCCGTCGATGAGGGCGATCCTTTTCTTCGCGAGCAAAGGGTCGGCGCGCAGCTCAGCGACGTGTCCCTCGCGGAATGAATACGGCTCGCTCGACAGCAGCACCGCGTCGGCTGCGTCGAGCACCCCGCTGTCGAGCCGGATCTCGGGGTAGCGATCGCTGCACTCCGCCGGGACGGTTTCCCATTTTACGAGGGCGAGCATCCGCGAAACGTAAGTATCGCGCGACACCGTCATCCAGGGATTTTTCCATATCAGGTAGAGCACGCGACCGGGCGGAAACGCGCGTGCCGCCGTCTGCAGCGCCGCGTACGCAGCTTCGAATTCGCCGCACAGCGCTTCGGCTTGGTCCTCGCGCCCGAATATTCCGCCGATCAGCCGGTAGAGCGCCAGGTTGTCGATGGGCGCGAGCGGGTGCGTGACGATCAGCTCGGGAACGAACTCTGCGAGGGAGCGGGCGTGCTCCTTCTTGTTCTCGTCGATATTGAGGATGACGTGGGTGGGTCGCAGCGCGCGCAGCTTGTCGAGATCGACATCCTTGGTGCCGCCGACTTTGGGGATACGGCGAACGACCTCGCGAGGATGGACGCAGAAGCCGGTTCGGCCCACGAGTTGTGCCGCGAGCCCGAGATCGCAGAGGAGCTCCGTAATGCTCGGTACCAGACTCACGATGCGCGCATCGCGGCGCGCCTGCGCGTGCCGCGTGCCCGCGGCGTCGACGAGTCTCGCCTCCGGTCCGCTCACAAAGGGAGACCGCGCGCTTTTCGCGGCGCGCGCGCGAACAGCCGGTCGAACAGCCAGCGCGGCAGGCGGCGAAGCGCAAAGGAAACGAGCGCCATCTGCCAGGGAACGACCGCGAAGCGGCGCTTCCCGGCGATGACGCGGGCAAAGCGCCGTGCTGCTTCGTCCGCGCCGATGATGAACGGCATCCGGTAGCGGTTCGACGCGGTCATCGCGGTGCGGATATAGCCGGGACAGATCGTGACCACGGCCACGCCCGAGCCGCGAAGCTCCACGCGCAGACTCTCCAGATAGGTGATTGCTGCCGATTTGGAGGCGCTGTAAGCGCCCCCGCCGGGCAGCCCGCGAAAGCCGGCGACGCTCGCGATTCCGACCAGCGTGCCGCTGCCGCGCGCGCGCATCGGCGCAACAAACGGCTGAAACGTCACGGCCATTCCGAACACGTTGGTGTCCATGATCTTGCGGAAAACGGGAAGGTCCTCCGGATTCTCGGTGGCGGTGCCGACGCTGATGCCCGCATTCGCGATCACGATGTCGGGCGCTCCGAACCGCTCGGTAAAATCCGCCGCAGCGGCCTGCAGGCTGGTGGCGTCGGTCACGTCCACTTGATAGCAGGAC
>VBCJ01000446.1 GCA_005884335.1 Betaproteobacteria bacterium
CCCGGGCAGGAGACAGTCAGCCAGACCGCTGAGATGGTGGGTACTCAGCTGCCCCGAGCAGATGAGATGGACGCATACGAACGAGTGCTCGGTGACGCCATGCACGGGGACGCCACGCTTTTCGCCCGGGAGGACTACGTCGAGGAGGCGTGGCGAATCGTCGATCCGGTGCTGAAGGACGGCACGCCGGTGTTCGAATATGAGCCGGGCACCTGGGGACCGAAAGAGGTCGACTCGCGAATCTTACCTCCCGGGGGCTGGCAGAATCCGGCGATCAAGACGTCATGAAGATCTAGGTTGCGCGCCTGGAGCTCCAACCGACGAGGACAAGACAATGACAGACGCCGAGCTCGATCAACTGTCGGTCAACACGATTCGCACGCTCTCGATCGATGCGGTCGAGCGCGCCAAGTCCGGGCACCCCGGCACACCGATGGCGCTGGCGCCGCTCGTCTATACGATCTGGAACCGCGTAATGCGTTTCGACCCGGCGGACCCGATCTGGCCGAACCGCGATCGGTTCGTGCTGTCCAACGGTCACGCCTCGATGCTGCTCTGGTCGGTTCTCCATTTGACCGGAACGCGAGCGGTGAACGCCGACTACGAGCGGTTGGGGCAGCCGTCGGTGTCGCTGGAAGACATTCGCCGCTTCCGGCAGATCGGCAGCAAGGCGCCCGGTCACCCCGAGTATCACTGGGTGTCAGGAGTGGAAACCACGACGGGGCCGCTCGGTCAGGGCGCCGCGACGAGCGTGGGGATGGCCGTCGCGGAGAAATGGCTCGCCGACCGCTACAACCGACCGGGGTTCGCGATCTTCGACTACGACATCTACGTCGTGTGCGGAGACGGGTGCC
>VBCJ01000068.1 GCA_005884335.1 Betaproteobacteria bacterium
CGGCACCGAGATCACGCCGTTGATCACCGCGCTCCAGATGAGCGCCTTGACCGGATCGATCTCGGTGAAGTTGAGCGCGACGCCGATCGTCGTCGCGGCGATGAGGATGCCGTAGAAGCCGCGCGCTTCCATCAGCCTCAAGCCCAGGCCGATCGGCCAGTGGAAAGATTCGGCGACGGCGTACGCGGCCGACCCGGCGAGCACCGGCACGGCGAGCATGCCGGTCCCGACGATGCCCGCCGCGAACAGCAGAAACGCGAACTCGCCGCCGATCGGGCGCAGCGCCTGCGCCGCCTGCGCTGAGGTCTGGATGTCGGTGATGCCGTGCGCGTGCAGGGTCACCGCGGTGGTGAGCATGATGAAGAACGCCACCAAGTTCGAGAACGTCATCCCGATGTAGGTATCGACCTTGATGCGGCGAAGCTGCGCCGCCGCCTGCTCGGGCGCCTCGCGCAGCGGCGCTTCGCCGTCGGCCGCGCGCTGCTCCTCCACCTCCTGCGAAGCCTGCCAGAAAAAAAGATACGGGCTGATGGTCGTGCCGAACACCGCCACCAAGGTCAGCAGATAATCCGCGCGCAGCGTCACGTCGGGGACCAGCGTGCGCAAGCCGACCTCGAGCCACGGCACCCGCACCACGAACGCCGTCGCGACGTAGGCGAAGAGCGCGAGCGTGAGCCACTTCAGGAACGGCGCGTACCGGGGAAAGGGAATGAAGACCTGCAGGCCGAGCGACACCAGCGCGAACGCGACGATGTAAAGGCGGGTCGAGCCGCCGACGAGCAGTTGCAGCGCCGCCGCCATCGCGCCGAGATCGGCGGCGATGTTGATCGTGTTGGCGATGAGCAGGAGCGAGATGACAGCGTACAGCAGAGGCCTCGGATAATGCTGCCGGATGTTGGCGGCGAGGCCGTGCCCGGTCACGCGGCCGATGCGCGCGCTCACGATCTGGATGCCGATCATGAGCGGCAGCGTGAACAACACCGACCACAGCATGCCGTAGCCGAACTGCGCGCCCGCCTGGGAATAGGTCGCGATGCCGCTCGGATCGTCGTCCGCGGCGCCGGCGATGAGGCCCGGCCCCAGCTGCTTCAGCAGAGGCAGTCGCACCGCGGGCTTTCCGGCGCGGGAAGCGGCTGCGAGTTTTTCCTCTTTTGCGGTCATGGCTGCTGTCCGGGAGCGGCGCGCCGCGCGGCGCTGCGGCAGTGTACTGAGGAAACCTGACAGAAGCTTGAACGAACCGGACGATTCCAACTCCAGCAGGCTAGCGCAAGTCCTCCGGCAATATGTAATCGGGATAGCGTTTCCTGAACTCGGCGAGTTCACGCTCGACCTCGGTCATCTTGCCCTCGGTCCTGAGCTTGCGAATATCCTCGAGCCATTTTTCCGGCGTGCGCTCCCTGGCTTCGGAAACCGCGAGACGGTTCGCGATTGCAGCGGTGACGCCCGATCCTTGGAGCGTGGCTGCGGACTCCGAAAGCGCGCCCGCTGCCGGGGCAGCCGCGGGCGCCTGCATCGGTCGGGCCTGCTGACGAAGCTCAGGCGCGCTCTGAGCGTCGGGCACGGGAGCGGCCAAAGCAGGCTTCGCCTCCTCGCGCTTGCGCAAGACCTCCGACGCGCGCGGAACCCCAGGCACGAATGCCGGCTGCCCCGTGCCGAGGCCTCCCCTCGAAACGGTGCTCTCGGCCGGACCCCGTTCTACTGGATCGCGCTGGAGGGTTTGCGAGATAGGCGGAGCCGGCGCGATGGGCTGCAACACCAGGGGTGATGTCCCTGGCTGGTCGGCACGCTTCGGCTCCGCCGGCGGAACTTTCGCCGGCCGATCGGTTCGCCGCGCCTCGGGCGCCATCGCGTCCAGACCGGATTCCCGCTCGAAGACCATGAGCGCCAGCGTGAAGGTCACCAGCACGGTCGCGGCGAGCGCGACCTGCGTGCCCCAGCGGCGCGCGATCCCGAACCCGGCGGGCCGCCGCCTCGCGCCGGCGACGCGTTGCGACGCCGCGAGGATATTGTCGTCGACCCGCTGCGGAGGGCGCGGCCCCTCTGCGTCGCGATAAATGCGGGAAAGCTCGTCGTCGCGCCGCTCGATCATGATTTCTTCCCCAAACTTGCACGCAGCTTCGCCACAGCATAGCGCAGGCGGCTCTTCGCGGTCTCGGGGCTGACCCCGGTCGCCGCGGCGATCTCCTCGATCGACATTTCGCCCTCGTGCTGCAGTAGAAAGGCCTCGCGCTGCGCATCGGGAAGCTCTCCGAGCGCGGCAAGCAGCCGCTCCACCGCACGCTTTCGGTCCAGGCGCAGGTCCGCGGCGATCTCCCCGGCGGGAAGGTCCTCGAGGACGGATTCGCTTTCCTCGTGGCTCAGGAACGACGCCCGGCCGTTCGCGCGGTAGAAATCCATCAGGCGATTGTGGGCGATGGCGTATACCCAGGAAGTGAATTTCGCCCGGACTTCATAGCGCCCGCGGGAGTTGACGACGCGCATCCAGAGGTCCTGGAACAATTCCTCGGCTGATTCCGCACTGCCGACCTGTCGCAGCAGGAAACGGTACAAGGGGAGACGATGGCGGCGGTAGAGCGCTTCGAACGCTCCGGCATCGCCCTTGCCGTAGCGCAGCATCAGCTCCTCGTCGCTTGCTTCCCTCCTCATGCGGCGCAAGTGTAGCGCCTCAGCAGGCCTCCGGTGCCGCACGGGAAGCGCGCGAGGTGGGACGGGCAGGACCGAAGCGAGGTCCGACATCCTGGAGTTAACGGCGGCAGCGCAGGAACGGGGTTACGGACAGCCACGCTCACTTTCCCGCACGGATGATCTCGTCGAGCTTCTGACCCTCTATGTTGGTGTTGATCTGCATCCACAGCGGAAGGTGATCGGACATCTGAAAGGTGAACGCGGACTTGTCCATTCCCGGGAACAACTCCTTCGAGCTCCCGGCGTAGAAATCGACCACGCCCGCCTGGTTCGAGAAATTCTCCGGATAGCCGGGGTAGTGCAGAATTTGATCGTAGCGCTTGTTCTGGGCCAGGTTCGTGCCGAAGGACTTGCCCTTGAGGGCGGCGGGCATCTGAAGCCCTTTCCCGGTCAAGGCCGCGAGCTGTTCGGGCGTTTCGATATTGAAGTCCCCGACTATGATGAGATCCTTGTCCTCGGAGGTCTTCTCGTTCCGCTTCAGATCGATCCATTCTGCCAGGGACTGCAGCTCCACCAAGCGCCCCGCGGGTGTCCCCCACTGCGCGTGCGCCGCCAGAAAGACGAAATCGAAACTGCCGGCGCTGAACGACGCCATGAAGGGCTCGCGCCACCAGTCGAATTTGGGCAGATACAGGTTGCCGACTTTCTCGCGCGGTGGATTGGCAGTGGCGGCGAATCCGCTGAATGCGACTGCCCTCTTGTCGTAGACGAATCCGACGCGTTCGTTGTTTCCGCCCGAATCTCTCAGCGCGTCGGAATAGATGACCCGCCAGGTCGGCCCGAGCACCTCGAGGACGCGGCCCAGATCGGTCAGGTTGTCGCGCAATTCCGCAATGCTGATGAGATCGAATTCGCCCAGGATCTCGGCGATGTAGTGAATCGCCGCCTCGCTGCGCTCCTTCTTGCCGAACTCCCGGATGTTCCATGTGGCGATGTTGAGCGTCTCGTCGAGCTTCGAAGACGGAATCTTGGCGTTCGCGATTCTCGACTGCAGGACCTTGAGACCCTTGGCGATTTCCGGCGAAATATCTCCGTGGTTCATGATGATCCCCTTTACGAGCGTCCTCCCGCCTTTGCGCCCCGGATCGCGCGCCAGATACGGTCGGGCGTTGCAGGCATATCGAAGCGCGCGACACCCGCCTGCCGCAGCGCATCCGCTACGGCGTTCATGAGCGCGGGGAGCGAGCCGCTCACGCCGGCTTCCCCCACGCCTTTTGCGCCGAGCGGGTTCGTGGCGGTCGGCACCGGATGCTCGCGGATCGCGAGGCCGTTCACCAGACCCGCGCGCGGCATCGGGTAGTCCATGAAGCTTCCGGTGAGGAGCTGCCCGGTGTCGGGATCGTACACCGCATGCTCGCCGAACACCTGCCCCGCCCCTTGAGTGATCCCGCCCTGCATCTGGCCTTCCACGATCTGGTGATTGATGATGTTGCCGGCGTCGTCCACCGCGGTGAAGCGCACGATTTCGGCGATTCCCGTTTCGGGCTCGATCTCGACTTCGGCGACGTGGCAGCCGTTCGGGAAGGTCACGCCGAACTTGCCCTCGGTTTTCACGTCGAGCGCATTGGGCGTGCCGGCGTACTTCTGCGCGAGCGCGAGCAGCGCAACGGCGCGGTCGGTTCCCTTGATGCGGTAAGAGCCTTCGCGGAACTCGATGTCCGCGGCAGCGGCTTCGAGTTCTTTCGACGCGAGCGCGAGGCCTTTTTCCACGACCTGCTTTGCGGCAAGCTGCATGACGCTCCCCACGCCGAGGAGCGAGCGCGAGCCGCCGGTCGCGTTGCCGACCAAGCGCACCGCGGGGTCGCCGTTCCGCAGGCGGAACTTTTCCATCGGCACGCCGAGCACCGAGGAGACGATCTGCGCGTAGCTCGTCTCGTGGCCCTGTCCGTGCGAGTGCGAGACCGCGTACATCGTGATCGCGCCGCCCGCGTCGAAGCGCAGCTCGACCTGGTCCGACGGCGCAAAGCCCCCGCCGCTCGCCTCGATGTAAGCGGCCATGCCGCGGCCGCGCAGTCTCCCGCGCGCGGCCGAATGAGCGCGCCGCGCCGGAAATCCGCCCCAGTCGGAAGCGGCCAGCGCGTCGCCCAGCACGCCCTCGAAATCGCCGCAGTCGTAAGTGTTGCCGTTCGCCGCCTTGTAGGGAAACTTGTCCTGGGTCACGAGGTTCCTGCGCCGCAGCTCGGCGGGATCGACGCCCAGCTCGACCGCGGCCTGATCGACGAGCCGCTCGATCATGTAGGACATCACCGGGCGGCCCGCGCCGCGGTAGGCGGCCCCGGGCGCCTTGTTCGTCACCGCGAGCTTGACGCGCGCGCACGCGGCAGGCACCTCGTACACGCCGCTGAGGCAGGCGACCACGCCCTGCGTGTTGATGAACGGGCCGGTCGGAGCGAGATAGGCGCCGAGGTCGGCGATATACGAAAACCGCATCGCAAGGAATTTACCCGAGGCGTCGAGCGCGAGCTCGCTCGTGCTCACGACGTCCCGCCCCTGCTCGTCGGAAAGGAAGACTTCCGAGCGGCTTCCGGTCCACTTCACCGGGCGAGCGGTCTTCCTCGCCGCGAGAAGCACCGCGCAGTATTCCGGATACATGTTGAAGCGCACGCCGAACCCGCCGCCGACGTCCTCCGCGATGACGTCGATCTTGTCGTCGGGAACGCCCATCGTGTAGACGAGCTGCCCGCGCATGCCCGCGGTCCCCTGGGTGCAGGCGTAGAGCGCGTACTTCTGCGTCGCCGCGTCGTAGGTCCCCGAGCAGGCGCGCGGCTCCATCGGGTTGCCGACCATGCGCGGGTTGTCGAGCGCGAGTTTCACCACGCGGTCGGCTGCGCGGAA
>VBCJ01000069.1 GCA_005884335.1 Betaproteobacteria bacterium
AATCGTTCGGAAAGGCAGTACCGCGCCTTCTCAGCTCGGAGAGCTTGGCGCGCCGCTCCGCGATGATCTGGTTTTCGTCCAGCCTTTGGCCTTCCGGAGGATCTTGCGGCGGCTCGGTCTTCTTGCTCATGACGCGCTACACGCCCTGCTTGAGGCTCGCGGAGATGAAATCGTCGAGGTCGCCGTCGAGCACCCTTTGCGTGTCGCCTTTTTCCACGCCGGTGCGCAGATCCTTGATGCGCGACTGGTCGAGCACGTAGGAGCGGATCTGGTGTCCCCACTCGATGTCGGTCTTGGAGGACTCGAGCTTGTCGCGGTCGGCCTGGCGCTTGCGCAGCTCCAGCTCGTAGAGGCGGGATTTCAGCATCGCCATGGCTTCCGCGCGGTTGCGGTGCTGCGAGCGATCATTCTGGCACTGTACCACGATGCCCGTGGGCAAATGCGTGATGCGCACCGCCGAGTCGGTCTTATTGACGTGCTGACCGCCCGCTCCGGATGCGCGGTAGGTGTCGATGCGCAGATCCGCGGGATTCACTTCGACCTCGATGTTCTCGTCCACCTCGGGATAGACGAAGACGCTCGCGAAGGAGGTGTGGCGGCGCGCGTTCGAATCGAAAGGGGACTTGCGCACCAGGCGGTGCACGCCGTTCTCGGTGCGCAGGTGCCCGTACGCGTAGCTGCCGCTGATCTTGAGTGAGGCGCTCTTGATGCCGGCGACTTCGCCCGGAGACTCCTCGAGCGCCTCCATGCGATAGCCCTTGCGGTCGCAGTACTTGGCGTACATGCGCTCGAGCATCTGCGCCCAGTCCTGCGCCTCGGTGCCGCCCGACCCCGCTTGGATATCCATAAAGCAATTGTTTGGATCGAGCGGATCGGAAAACATGCGGCGAAACTCGAGATCGGCGACCTCTTTTTCTACCTTGGCGACATCGGCGGCGACCGCCACGAGCGTCGCGTCGTCGTTCTCTGCGCGCGCCATCTCGAAGAGCTGCTGCGCATCCCGCACGGATCCGGCGATCGAAGACAGTCCAGACACGGTCGCGTCGACCGACTTCTTCTCCCTACCGAGGTCCTGGGCGCGCTTCGGGTCGCTCCAGACCTTGGGATCGGTCAGCAGCGTTTCGACTTCAGCTAGACGCTTCTGCTTGCCTTCGAAGTCAAAGATACCTCCGCAACTCGGCAGACCGCGTAGCGAGGTCCGCGAGCGTCGAGGCGATTTGATTGATGCGTTCGGCTTCCATGTCAAGCGTGCAAAAAATACGCATTATAGGCCAGCGCTGGTTCCCAGTCTTTCAGCCGCCACGCGACTAACGACGACGTGCGCGAATTGGCGCGCGCGGTGACGAGCATATATCTACGCTCGCGTCGCTCCCGTCAATAAAGATAAAATGAGTTGTCCCAACCGGCCCCGACAGCGAGCGTGTTCGCATCACCACTTAAAGCGACCTTGTAAAAGTGTGCGTACTTTCTCAGAAACTTTGGCTTGATATATGTTTTTTGCGACCAGGCTGCGCCGTTACGCGTAAACAGAAAAGCTGCACCGGAATCGCGCGCCACGTCGACATTGTTGCCTTGATCGCCGTTAATTCCAGTCGCCGGACTATCATCGCCGTCGGCTCCAACCACGAGCACGTTCCCGTCGGCACTCAATGCGACGGCGCCGCCGAACAGGTCCCACGATTCCGCGTTGGAGGCCTCAACATATCCCTGCTGTACCCAGCCGCCCGGAGTGTCGCGCGTGAAGACATAGACGGCGCCGGTATTTTCGCCGCCATCTCCCTGGCCAGGGGCGCCAACGGCGAGCGTATTGCCGTCAGCGCTCAACGCGAGCGCCGTGCCAAATCTGTCATAGAAATCCGTATTCGTGCCGAGTACATATGCTGGCGCTAGCCACGTCGTGCCACTACGACTGAAGACATATACGGCCCCCGTCGACGTGCCACTAGCAGTTTCTTGCGGAGCTCCGACTGCGAGCGTATTGCCGTCGGCACTCACTGCAAGCGCGCCACCAAATTCACCTCCCATGCTTGGCACCAGTGACTTGATGTAGGCTTGCTGACTCCAGACGTTACTGCCGTCGCGCGTGAAGACGTACACCGCGCCGGCGCCCTCGATGCTGTTGTCGTCTTGGTTTCCGCCCACGCCGATAGCGGCGCTGTCTTCACCGCCGGAGCCGACGGCGAGCGTCTTGCCGTCGTCGCTGAGCGCGACCGTCCTGCCGAACCGGTCACCCACGTTCGTGTTGGATGCCTTCATGTATGCCTGTTGTGACCATACCCCGCCGCTGCGCGTATACACATACGCGGCTCCCGCGAGGTTAGCCGTATTGTCGCTTGCGTCGCCATCGATGCCGGTGGCGGCACTGCTTTCCCACTCCGCCCCGACCGCCAGGGTATTACCGTCCGCGCTCAGAGCGACCGAAAACCCGAAAGAATCGTAGACGTCCGCGTACAGCGGGTGGAGGTGTGCCTGCAACCACCAGACGCCGTCAACATCGCGGGCAAAAACGTACACCGCGCCGCCGGGCGCTGTGGTCGTAGTTTCGCTAAATGCGCCGACCACCAACGTATTGCCATCGCGACTGACCGCGACTGCGCCGCCGAGAAAATTCGCTTGGTTGGCGAAATACGATCCGATGGTGCTTGACGTCGCCGTTGCGGTATTCACTTCGTTGGAACGGGAACAACCGCTGCTGTTGCAGGCCTCGACGAAATAACGCGCATTCGCCCAGTTGTGCAAATGCGCAGCCACATCTTTCGTGTAGTGCGTGGCGGTGAGATTGCCACCGAGCTGCGCGAAGCCCGAGACGCCGTTGGGATCTTCATAGAGCCTGTAGTAGTTCGCGCCGCTTACTGCGTTCCAGGAAAATTGGAACTGTTTCACGCCGAAGCCGAGATTCAGCGTTAGGCCGTTGGACGAATCGCTCGATCCGCGGTTGTGGCATGCAGTCAATCCGCCAGCCGCGACGAGCCCAAGGACAAGAATGGCGCAAAGACAGTCAGCGACGCGCATCCGGCGCCCCGATCTATCAGGCCGATGGGGAATGCAAGGCGATGCGGTTACGTCGGAGTTGAGGATGGGGGCGCTGTGGCCGTGCGGGCCGACAGGCTGTTTAGGCTGAAGCACAGGTGCTTCTGCTTACCCTTGGCCGACCGCGTGTTGAGGCCGGCGAGTGTCGAGGAGGTCTGGTTGATGCGTTCGGCTTCCATGATGACTTGCCCGCAAAACGCACGTTATTCGTTATTATAGCTCGGGTACCCTACTTGATTCGGTTCGAAGAGTAGCTCTCGTCGACCTTGTCCTCGAAGAAGCTCGTCGGCGACGGCGCCGCCATGAGCTGGCGATGTACTTCGGGCGAGACGCCGCGGTACTGGACGAGCTTGCCGTCGGTGAACTCGATTTCGAGCAGCTGCGACTTGGGGTCGTATCCAACGGCGCGGATCCTGCTCGAGTTGACGCGCTTGCGTTCCATGGTCACTCTATCGTCAGCGTGATGACATCGCCGGGTCGTACTGAGGAGAGCTGCCCGGGCTCGCCGTCGATTCTCCCGAGCACGTTGCAGCGGGTCACCAGGCGCGGCTCGTCTTCCTCCGATATGGGAGTGCGCCCCCAGGGCAGCGCGAGCGAGCTGCCCTCGACCCAGAAGCACACCGTTCCGGGAGGCACGACCTGCTTCGCGTCCTTCTCAAGAGTCGCTTTTACCGGGATCTCGAAGTAGACCTCCTTGCCCCAGGTTTGGCCTTTTGCCTTGAGCGGCAGCGCGGCGACCAGCGCCCGCGTGGTCGGTGTGTCGTTCAGCGCGGCGCTTGCGGCGCCTTTGGGCCAGGCGATTCTGATTCTCGCGTAATGAGTCATGTTTCGGTGCCCTCCCAGTGTTCGATCACCAGCTGCAGGCTTTGCACGCCGTTGAATTCGTTGACCGAGAGCCGGTACGCCGCGCGCATGGGCGAGGGCAGGGGGTCGAGCGCGTTGAACCGCATTGCTTCGACGGTGCGCCCGGCGCGCGCAAGCTTCAGCTTCAAGTGCTTCTCGCCGACCACGCGCTGGCCGAGAACTTCAAACTCGTCGCAGAAGAGCGGCTGCGGAAAACCCTGACCCCAGATCTGCCCTTCGAGCAGTTGCGCGAGGCCGAGATCAAGATACGCCGGCTCGAGCGATCCGTCGGTCTCGACCGCGCGCGCAAGCTGCGCGGGCGAGAGCAGCTCGCGGGCCACGGCTTCGAAGCCCTCCGCGAAGCGCGCGAAATCCGCCGGGCGCAGCGTGAGGCCCGCCGCGGCGGCGTGCCCGCCGAAGCGCAGGAGCAGGCCCGGTTCGCGCTTCGCGACGAGATCCAGCGCGTCGCGCAGATGCAGACCCGCAATCGACCGGCCCGAGCCGCGGATCTCTCCGGCACCGGCCGGGGCGAAGGCGAAGGTCGGGCGGTTGTGGCGATCCTTGACGCGCCCGGCGAGGATGCCGACAACGCCCTGGTGCCAGCTCGGGTCGTACAGGCTGATGCTCGAGCTCTCGCCCACCGAGAGCTCCGCCATCAGGTGATCGGCCAACGCCTGCATGTCGGCTTCGATCGCGCGCCGCGCGCGGTTGAGGTCGTCGAGCTGCCGCGCGATCTCGAGGGCGCGCCCGCGATCGTCGGTCGTCAGGCACTCGATCCCCAGGCTCATGTCGGACAGACGTCCGGCCGCGTTGAGCCGCGGCCCGAGCAGAAATCCGAGATCGAATCCGCTCGCGCGCGAAGGATCGTGGCCGGCAACGGCGAACAGCGCGCGCACGCCTTCCTGCATGCGGCCCGCGCGGATGCGCCTCAGGCCCTGCGCAACCAGGACGCGATTGTTGAAATCGAGCGGCACGACGTCGGCGACCGTGCCGAGCGCGACCAGATCGAGCACATCGCCGAGATTCGGCTCATTCTTGCCGGCGAACGCTCCGCGCTTGCGAAGCTCGGCCCGCAGGGCAAGCATTACGTAGAACATCACGCCGACACCCGCAAGGCTCTTGCTCGGAAACGCGCAGCCGGGCTGGTTGGGATTGACGATGGCCGCGGCGCGCGGAAGCTCCGAACCGGGCAGATGGTGGTCGGTGACGATCACCCCGATGCCGAGCCGGCCCGCTGCCTCGACGCCCTCGACGCTGGCGATTCCGTTGTCCACCGTGATGAGGAAGTCGGGTTTCGATTGCGCGGCGAGCGCGACGATCTCCGGGGTCAGGCCGTAGCCGAACTCGAAGCGGTTGGGGACGAGATAGCCGACGTTCGCGCCGAAGGCGGAAAGCGCGCGCATGCCCACGGCGCAGGCGGTCGCCCCGTCGCAGTCGTAGTCTGCGACGATCAGCATGCGCTTGCCTGCGGCGATTGCGTCGGCAAGCAGCGCCGCAGCGCGCTCGGAGTTCATGAGATCGGAAGGAGGAATGAGGCCGGAGAGCGCGTCCTCGAGCTCGCCGCGCCTGCTGATCCCGCGCGCGGCACAGACGCGAGCAAGTACCGGATGCAGGCCCTCGCGCACGAGCTGGTCGTGCACGCGCAAGGGAACCCGGCGGGTGGTGATCTGTGACATCAGCTATGCATAGGCCGAAAGCGCCTTCCGCCGCCGCCAGAAATAGCGCAGGTCCGAACGTACGGTCTCGACCTGCAGGAGCCGATTCTCTCCGGCAAGGTGCAGCGTGAGCATGCCGATCCGGCCGGAGCGCAGCGCGGCGAGGAACGGCCCGAACCAGTCGCGCTCGAGCGCTGTGCGGCGCTCGCCAAGCTGCGCCTCCCGAGGGGCGTCCAGGACGACCAGCGCCACTCCCTCGTCCCCCAGCCCGGCGAGCGTGGATCCGGCATCTTTCGGCAACGCCCGGGCAGGGATTCCTGCTGCGAGGGACAGGCCGCGGGTGAGCGGATCGTCGCCGACCACCGTCGAGAAAGGCCGGGCTTTCGAGGCGTCGATGACGCCTCCGCCCCAGAACCAGATGCTGTTCAACGCCGGCTCCCCGCGCGCCTCGCGCCCGGCGTTGACGGGGTGCTCGTGCAGCAGCATCTGCGCCTCGTTCATGAGCGCGTGAAAACGCATCGCGTCGGGTCCGGATGGAAGCTTTTCATCGATCGCGAGACCGCGCGCCGCGGCAGCCGGCGTGGTCTGCAACTCCGGCGCTTTGTCGAAGCGCACGTACCAGCGCGCCGGCCGCATGGGGTAGAAGAGCATCGTCGGGCCGAAATGGCGGTTGAGCGTCTCGACCAGCGCTTCGGACTCGGCGCGCGAAACCTCGAAGGTGTCGGCCAGGCCGAGACTGTCGCGGCTCACCCGCAGGTGCACGGGATCGGCGCGCATCCAGTAGTGCCGTTCGGGCGCTCCGCCGTCCGCCAGAAGCGTATACGGGGCGACAGGCCAGTCGCGCTGCTTCGGTACGCCGAAGCGCTCGAACAGCCAGGCTTCGGGCGAAATGGGCGCGATCCGCTTGCGGCGTCCTCTTGCGATCAGCGTCTCCGCGGCCGCAAGCCTGTCAGAGGAAAATCCCTCGGCAGAGAAGAAATCGGGAATGTACAGGTTGCAGTGCATCCGATTTCGAGTTTATCACCGCTTATGGCACACTTCGCGCGTGCAATACGAACTCCTCGTCGGGCTGCGCTACACGCGCGCCAAGCGCCGCAATCACTTCATCTCCTTCATTTCGCTCACTTCGATGCTCGGCATCGCGCTCGGCGTCGCCGCGCTGATCGTGGTGCTCTCGGTGATGAACGGGTTCCAGAAGGAAGTTCGCGCGCGCATCCTCGGCGTGGTCTCGCACGTGCAGATCACCGGGGCGGACAACCGGCTCGCGGATTGGCAGGCGGTGGCGCGGGAAGCGGCCGCGCATCCGCAGGTGGCCGCGGCGGCGCCGTTCGTGAACGCGCAAGGGATGCTCGTGCTCGGCGCCAGCGTCCGGGGGGCGGTGGTGCGCGGCATCGTGCCGCAGCTGGAGCAGGAAGTCGCCGAAATCGGCTTGCACATGACGATGGGGAAGCTCGAGTCGCTCGTGCCGGGAGAATTCGGCATCGTGCTCGGGGCGGAGCTCGCGCGCGCGCTCGGCGCGAGGGCCGGCGACAAGGTGACGCTGATCGCCCCGCAAGGGCTGGTCACTCCCGCGGGCATTCTTCCGCGGCTCAAGCAGTTCACCCTGGTGGGCATTTTCGAAGTGGGGATGTTCGAATACGACTCGGGTCTCGCCCTCATCCATCTGGAGGACGCGCAGAAGCTCTACGGCATGGGGGAGAGCGCTTCTGGCGTGCGGCTCAAGCTGCATGACCTGTTCCAGTCCCGGGAGGTCACGCGCGACCTGATCACGCGCCTGCGCGGCGACCTGTACGTCTCGGATTGGACCCGCAGCCACGCCAACTACTTTCGCGCGGTGCAGATCGAGAAGACCATGATGTTCATCATCCTGCTGCTGATCGTCGCGGTGGCGGCGTTCAATATCGTCTCGACGCTGGTGATGGCGGTCACCGACAAGCAGCCCGACATCGCCATCCTGCGCACGCTGGGCGCGAGTCCCGGCGGGATCATGAAGATCTTCATCGTGCAGGGCGCGCTGATCGGCGCGATCGGCACGCTGATCGGCGTGGCCGGCGGAATCGCGCTCGCGCTCAACATCGACGTGGTGGTGCCGTTCCTCGAGCGCCTCTTGAACATCCAGTTCCTGTCGCGTGAGGTGTACTACATCACCGACCTGCCTTCCGATCTGCATTCGAGCGACGTGATTGCGATTGCCCTGGTGTCGCTCGCGCTCTCGCTTCTTGCGACGCTCTATCCGAGCTGGCGCGCCGCACGCGTGAATCCGGCCGAGGCGCTGCGCTATGAGTGAGGTGCTCGCGTGCCGCGACCTGCGCAAGACTTTCCGCGAGGGAAGGGAAGCCGTGCACGTTCTTCAAGGCGTATCGCTGAAGGTCGAAGAGCGGGAAATAGTCGCCATCGTCGGCGCCTCCGGCTCGGGCAAGAGCACGCTGCTGCACCTGCTCGGGGGCCTGCGCTCGAGAACGTGGCGATGCCGCTCCTGATTCGGCGCACGCCCCCCGCCGAAGCGCGCGAAGCCGGCGCGGCGATGCTGAAGGAAGTGGGTCTCGCCGAGCGCCTCGACCACACCCCCGGGGAGCTTTCCGGAGGAGAGCGCCAGCGGGCGGCGCTCGCGCGCGCGCTGGTCACTCGGCCCGCCTGCGTGCTCGCCGACGAGCCGACCGGAAACCTCGATCGCAAAACTGCTGACAGCGTGTTCGGACTGATGCTCGAGCTCAACCGCGCGCACGGCACGAGCCTCGTGATGGCGACCCACGAGCCCTCGCTCGCCGCGCGCGCCCACCGCGTCATGCGCTTGCAGGACGGGGTGCTGGTGCGGGAGAGGTGAGCGTCGGCGCTCTGTCATTCTGAGGAGCGCAGCGACGAAGAATCTGCTTTTTCTCTATCGCCCGAAAACGAGGACCAGCGCGATAACCAGGGAGATCGTAGACAGAACCGCCGCGACGACGCAAACGAAGAGCGTCCGGCGGATCTTCGCCTCTGCTATTGACGCAGCCTGCTCCACCGCTGCCACCGTGCTTTGCAATTGCTGCGCCAGCTCCTTGATGTTCGCTGCGTTCTGGGACACTGCGGATTGAAGCTCCGTAATGGCGACCGCATCGGCATTCTTCCGCGTGAATACCGGCGCGGCGGCCGAAATGATCGTGCCGATGTGGGGCAGAACGGCCTTGAGGGCGGGGATCAGCCAAGCTGGCATGAATGAGCCTCAGCTGTCATTGGTGGACGGGACCTTCTTGTTGGCGGCGAATTCGAGCAAGTCCTCGCCGGAGAACCGGAAATAAAGTTTACTAGTGAGGTGTGTTGCTCCCAGCTCTCGATAGAATTCGATAGCCTTCGGGTTGGAGTCATCCACCGTCCAGTCGAAGCGCACACACGATTTCTCGACGGCATACCGCGCGGCGTAGCGCATCAGCTCGCGTCCGACACCACGGTTACGCCAGCTCGATGAGACGTAGAGTTCTTTTAGGAACAACTGACCACGCTCCTTGGGTGCAGGATAGAGCAGGGAGATGCACGCAACTCCGATAGCTCGGCCGGACTCGCTGGCGATCACAAGGCGAACACCCGAATCTTTACCGAGAATGTTGTTTACGAGATTGCGTTTCACTAGCTCTCGATCCGAAGCGTTCGGGCCGTTATAGTGGACACTCATCTCGCAAAAGAGATCTACGACTGACTCCAATTGTTGCTCTGATAAAAAGGCGATATCCATTGGCGTAACCCGTTACGGACCCCAAGCTTCTGCGCCCATGCTTGATTATGCGGATGAATGCAACGGCTCGAGCCCGAGCACCGCACCGAATGTGCCGCCCGCCCACATGAAGCCCATGAACATGATGAGCTCACATAGCTCTGCATCTGCGAAGTGATCGCGTGCGCGCGCGAGCACCATTTCGTCGATGCCGCGGTGATCACGCGCGAAGTGCCCGGCAAGCTCTACGGCCGCCGCCGTACGCGAATCGGCATGCGAGCGATCGGGCGGACCCCCCTTCGTCTGGCAGTAGCGACAGCCGGTCCCCAGCGCAAGCGTACGGCGCACCTGCTCCAGAAGCGCAGGAGAGAAAGTCCCGCTCGCCAAGAAGGCATCCTCGAGCTTCGTCCAAGGATCGAGGATGTGGGGGGCATGGCCCATGAGCCTTTCCATGGGCGTCCGACCGGTGTTCGAAGGTGCGATGCGTGGCATAGCTGACGATCCTTTTAGTGACGCAGATACTTGGGGCCTAGCGTCTTGTGCGGCGGGCAGGCACCGCGGGTAATTGCGGCACAGCGCTTCCGGCCCGTCCGCACCAACTAAAGTTCGGCGCCACCACGCGAAAGGGACGCCGTCCTGCGCCAAGGTGCGCTATTCCGCCTTGATCCCGGCTGCCTTGATCAGCGGCCACCACTTGTCGACCTCTGCCCTCTGGTACGCGCCAAGCGCTTCTGGCGATTGCTGTTCGCGTAGCGGAATATCCTGGCCGAGATCTCCGAGGCGCTTACGCACGGCCGGGTCGGCAAGCGCCTCTATGACTGCCGAGTTCAATCGGCTGACAATGTTCTTCGATGTCGCCTTCGGTGCCCATATGCCATGCCACACTGCCATGTAAAGGCCAGGGAGACCAGCCTCATCTACCGTCGGGATGTCGGGCGCGGCGGCCACCCGCGTCTTCGCTGTCACTGCATAGGCCTTTACTTTGCCGGCCCGGATATTCGGCACTGCGGTCACTGCCTGGTCGAAATACAGGTCGATGTGGCCGGCGATCAGGTCCTGCATCGCGGGCGCAGCGCCCCGATAGTGAATAATCTGGGCCTGAGTATTCGTGAGCTGCTTGAAGTAGACGGCGCTCACGTGCGCAGGCGCCCCTGGTCCGCTTGTACCAATGGAAACTTTGTCCTTGTTAAGCTTCATCCAGGCAATGAGTTCCTTGAGATCCCTCGCGGGAACGGCGGTTTTAGAAACAAGAAATGTCGCGTTCGTTGTGATCATTGCCACCGGCTCGAGGTCTTTCAGCAGGTCGTACTGCAGCGGATAGATCGCGCCGTTGATGACGTGCGTACCATTGTGTCCGATGCTCAGCGTATAGCCATCCGGCGCGGCGCGTACGACTCTGCCGACTCCGATGCTTCCGCCGGCGCCGGTCGTGTTTTCCACCACGATGGTCTGGCCGAGCGACCTGCCCATCCGCTCGGCCATGATGCGGCCTATGATATCCGTAGGTCCGCCTGCCGAGAATGGCACAACCAAGGCGATGGCGTGTGTTGGATAGCTCTGCGCCGATGCTGTGAGAGCATTTCCCAGAAGAATAGCGAGAGCAAAACAAACATGTAAAGTCTTCATCCTTGGTCCTGGTCCGAAATAATCTCGTGACACCGACTAGTATTGGTTGACAGTTTAGATAGTAGACAAATTAGTTGCTAATTTAGTTGATAAATCGCCGGCCTGTACGCGACCAGCTACCCCGAGTCCCTCTCCGCGCGTCGGCGTTGGCGCCTGCGCCAGGCGAGCACCACGTGCGCTCGCCAGGCGAGTTGCACGACGACGTAGCCGGCGATCGCGAGCCCGACCGCCAGGGCGACGAGCCCTACGGCAAGGGGCTTGCCGAGCGAGAGCGCCCATTCGAATAACGCGCGCAGCCAGGCGGCGAGGTTCGACCAGTCGAATCCCGGAGGATGGCTGAAGGGCGCGCTCTCGCCCGCCACGAGAAACTTTCCTATCCAATACGCGATCACGTAGATCGGACCGATCGTGAACGGATTCGTGTAGAGCGTGACGGCCACTGCGACGGGCAGATTGACGCGGAACGCTACGGCGAGCAGGGCCGCGACGGCGAACTGCACCGGGTTGCTGCCCGGCACGAGCCCCGCGAACATGCCCGCCGCCACGCCGCCCGCGACCGATCGCCGGTTGATGTGCCACAAGTTGGGATGAAGGAAGAACGTGCCGAAGCGCGCGATGTACGGGTTGTTTCGGATAGCCTCGTGGCTCGGCAGGTACTTCTGGAAGAATTTTCGCGGCATGGCCGGCTAGCATATCAACCTCCGGGACCTCCGGCCGTTAACCGCGGAATGAAGAGCGCCCCGAGCCGCCGATGAGATTCGCTGCGTTGGGGTTCACGTTCGGGGTGTGGCTGCTGCAGCACCAGCCCGAGTTGCCGGGGGCGGGGTGGCTGGCGCTGTATTTCGCGTTCGCCGCAATCGCCGCGATCGGCTTCTCCAGGCGTGTTCCGCCGATCGTCGCGGCCGGCGCGAGCTTCATCGGCTTCGCCGCGCTCGGTTTCGCCTGGGCCGCGGCGCTCGCGCATCTGCGGCTCTCGGAGCGGCTGGATCCGGAGTTGGACGGGCGCGACATGCTCGCCAGCGGTGTCGTCGCCGGACTCCCGCAGGCCTTCGAGCGCGGCGTGCGTTTCGATTTCGACGTGGAATCTCCCGAGACCGGCGTGCCGCGGCGCATCGTGCTCTCTTCCTATGGCGGATTCGCCCCGGATGATTCGCAGGGCGTGCTTCCGGTGCGGGCCGGGGAACGCTGGCGCTTCGCGGTGCGGCTGCGCCGGCCGCACGGCAGCGCCAACCCGCACGGATTCGATTACGAGGCCTGGCTTCTCGAGCGCGGAATTCGTGCAACCGGATACGTGAGGATGCCCTCGCGCCGCGGGGTGGATCAGAGCGCGCAGGTTGTGCCCGAGCGTTTGGCCGCCCTGGTGCCCCGATACTGGATCGAGAGGCTGCGCGAGGTGGCGCGGGAAAAGATCCACGATGCGCTGCCCGAGCGTCCTTACGCGGGCGTACTGATCGCGCTCGCGATCGGCGACCAGAACGCGATCGGTCCGGGGCAGTGGCAGCTCTTCGCCCGCACCGGAGTGAGCCACTTGATGTCCATCTCCGGTCTTCACGTCACCATGGTGGCGGGCCTCTTTGCGATGCTCGTTTCCTGGTGCTGGCGTCGCAGCGAGTTTCTCGCACTCGCCTTGCCCGCACAGAAGGCCGCGGCGGTCGCGGGCTTTCTTGCCGCGTTCGCCTATTGCCTCATTTCCGGATTTGCGGTTCCCGCCCAGCGCACGCTCTACATGGTCGGCGTGGTCCTGGCTATCGTTCGCGGCGGTCGCCGTGATTTTCTTCGTGGCTACCGGTCGCACTTGTCGGCCTCACTGGCTCGCGCAGTGGGGAAGGGTGCAATGGGCGGTCACCGCGGGCCTCGCTCCCCTGCTGCTCGTGCTGTTCCAGCAGGTGTCGCTCGTCTCCCCGATCGCCAATGCGCTCGCGATCCCGCTGGTGAGCTTCGTCATCACGCCGCTCGCGCTTGCCGGTGCGGTGCTCCCGTTCGACTGGCCCCTTGAGCTGGGGCACGCGATTCTCGAAGTCCTGATGGCGGTGCTCGACTGGCTCGCTGCGCTGCCGAGGGCGGTCTGGCATCAGCACGCGCCGGTGCCGTGGACGGTGCCGCTTGCGCTCGCGGGGATCGCCTGGCTCCTGCTCCCGCGCGGATTTCCGTCCCGGGCGCTCGGGGCGCTGCTGATGGTGCCCCTCTTTGCCGCGAGCCCGCCGGGCCCCCGTAACGGAGAGCTCTGGATCACCGTGCTCGACGTGGGGCAGGGGCTTGCGGTGGTCGCGCGCACCGAAAAACACGCGCTGCTCTACGACGCGGGCCCGGCGTTCAACGCCTCATCGGACAGCGGCAGCCGCGTGATTCTTCCCTACCTCCGCGGCGAGGGCATCGACCGGCTCGATGCGCTGGTCGTGTCCCACGACGACCGCGACCATTCGGGCGGCGCGGGCTCGGTGCTCGAAGCGATCCCCGTCGGCATGCTGTGGTCCTCGCTTTCCCCGGATCACGCTCTGCTCGAAGCGCCGGCCTGGCGCGCGCCCTGCTTCGCCGGGCGCAAATGGTTTTGGGATGGAGTCTCCTTCGAGTTCCTCCACCCGCGCTCGGAGGCTCCCGGGGGCCGTGCAGCGCGCGCGAACAACCAGAGCTGCGTTCTGCGGATCGAGAGCGCGGGAGGGCGCGTGCTGCTCACCGGAGACATCGAGCGCGCCGCGGAGCGCGAGCTCTTGCTGCGCTCACCCTTGCTTCTGTCCGCGGATGCGTTGCTCGTGCCCCATCACGGCAGCGCCAGCTCGTCCACGCCGGAGTTCGTGAAGCAGGTGGCGCCGCGCCACGCGGTGTTCGCAGTCGGCCATCGCAACCGCTTCGGCCATCCGCGCGAGGACGTGCTCGCGCGCTATCGCGAGGCCGGCAGCGGGCTGCTTCGCACCGATACCGGCGGCGCGATCCACCTGCGCTTTGCGCCGGGAGCCTCGCGCGTGGAGGCCGAGCGCGATCGCGCAAGGCGCTACTGGCACGACTAGAGGACCTGCCGGTTACAATTCGCACTCGGCCTTTGAGCGAACCCGGAGGACATCCATGAAACGCGTTGCCGCAGCCCTCACCGCAGTTCTCGTCGCTGGCCTGCTCGCCGCTCCGCCGGCTCGAGGCCAGCAGTACCCGAACAAGCCGATCCGCATCGTCGTCCCCTTCGCCGCGGGCGGCACCTCGGACATCCTGGCGCGCGCAATCGGACCGCACATCACCACGGCCTGGGGCCAGCCGGTCATCGTGGAAAACCGCGCCGGCGCCAACGGCAACGTCGGCGCGGACTACGTCGCCAAGTCGGCGCCGGACGGCGCCACCCTGCTGCTCTCGGACGTCGGCGCGCTGTCGATCAACCCGAGCGTGTATACCAACATGCCCTTCGACCCGGCCAAGGATTTCGCTGCCGTAGTGATGGTGTCGTATTCGCCGCACGTGCTGGCGGTGCATCCTTCGGTGCCGGTGAGCAACGTGAAGGAGCTGATTGCCTACGCCAAGGCAAACCCGGGCAAGCTCAATTTCGCCAATTCGGGAACCGGCGGCGCGCCGCACCTCGCGGGCGTCGAATTCGCTGCGCGTACCGGCGTGCAGTGGGCCTATATCCCCTACAAGGGCGGTTCGGCGGCGGTCACCGACGTGGTCGCGGGCAACGCCAACGTGCTGTTCAACGGCATGCTCGCCACCTATCCGTCGGTGAAAGGCGGCCGCTTGAAGGGGCTCGCCGTGTCCAGCGCGCAGCGCGTGCCTTCCGCTCCCGAACTGCCTACAGTGGCCGAGACTCTTCCGGGATTCGAAACCGGCTCCTATCAGGGCCTGCTCGCGGCGGCCGGCACGCCGCGCGAGATCGTGACCAAGCTGAACGCCGAACTGACCCGGATCCTGAATACCAACGACATGAAGGAGTTCCTGGCGAAACAGGGCACCGAGGTGCGCGCAGGAACGCCGGAAGCGCTCGGCACGTTCATCGTCAATGAAAAAGCGCGCTGGGCAAAGGTGGTCAAGGAAGCCGGCGTCAAGGCCGACTGAGGTACTCGAACCTGAATGCGACGATTACGGTAAAGGGCGATCCCGCGCTGCTCCGGGAATACCGCGGTCACGTCAATCGCCTGCTCGAGGAAGAGGGCGGCGATTCCTACCGCGAGCTGCACTCGGCCGAGCGGCTGGAGTACGAGTTCAAGCTGCGCGGCGGCATTCCCTTCCCGCCTTTCGTGTCGGCTTCGCAGGCGTTTCCGGATCTCACCGTCGAAGTGCAATGGAACGACGCCGCCTCGGGCAAGAGCGGCCGCGCGGTCATCAAGAACGGCGTCCTTGCCGAGCAGGCGGTGCAGTCGCACGCGCCCGGCGGCGCGGCCTTGCAGGACGTGCGCGCCGATGCGGACGGCGGGCTGCGGCTCGCGCTCGCTTGCGAGCGATGGCGCGAGCTCTGGCACGGCTACGTCATCGCTCAAGACCAGCACGCTTTCTTCCGCGTCGCGGGATCGGCAGGGTCCTGCGAGCTATTCTCTTCCGACGGGATCGAGGCCGAATGGGCCGAGCGCTGGACGGTTTCCTCCGGCGATGCGACTTACGCGGAGCTCGTGCCCCGCGAGCCGATCGCGGATGACGAGTTGCGCGAGCTCGACCGGCTCGCGCAGGAATTCTCGCGCGAATGGATATGGTTCGAGGAGAGCGAGCCTGCGGAGACCGCGGTCGAGCGAGCGCGCTTCGAGGCTTACGGCTATCCGGTCCGTGCGGCGAACCTGCGCTCGGAAAAGCTGCGCAAGGTGCTCCGGCCGGAGGAGGGCGGTCTTGCGCTCGGCTCGTTCGGGGAAGGTACGCGCTGGATTCCGGAGCTGCTGCGGGGCTGCTGGCTGCGGCCTGCAAGATGAGCGAGCCCTTCCGGCGCCGCAAGGTGCAGTGCGCGAGCGCAAGCGGCTTGCACCGCATGGCCTATCTCGAGTGGGGCGAGCGAGACAGCGGGAAAACCCTCGTCTGCGTTCACGGGCTCACACGTTGCGCCCGAGATTTCGATCGCCTCGCCGCGGAAATGGTCCGCCATGGCTACCGCGTCGTCTGCCCCGACGTCGCCGGACGCGGCGATTCCGACTGGCTCGAGAATCCGATGGAGTACACGGTGCCGACCTACGCGTACGACATGGTGACCTTGGTCGCGCGCCTGGACGTGGAATCGGTGCACTGGGTCGGCACCTCGCTCGGCGGGCTGATCGGGATGACGCTCGCGGCGATGCGCGATTCGCCGATCCAGCGGCTGGTGCTGAACGACGTCGGGCCGGTTCTCACCGCGGTTTCGCTCGGGCGGCTCAGCTCTTACGTCGGCAAGTGGCCGCCGCTTCCGACGATCGAAGCGGCCGAGCAGTTCGTGCGCGAGACCAGCGCGTCCTTCGGCCCGCACACCGACGCCGAGTGGCGCTTCCTCACCGAGCACGTCGTGCGAAAGAACCCGGACGGGTCGCTGCGCATGCACTACGATCCCGCGATCGCCGTGCCGTTCAACGCCGAGCTGTCGCGGAAGGACGTGGAGCTGTGGAGCTTCTACGACGCGATCCGCTGCCCGACGCTGGTCCTGCGCGGCGAGCAGTCGGACCTTCTCAGGCGCGACACCGCCGAACAAATGGCTTCGCGCGGCCCGCGGGCGAAAGTCGTGGAGATCAAGGGCGTCGGCCACGCGCCGACCTTGCTTCACGACGATCAGATCGCGATCGTGCGGGAGTTTTTGCTGGCTACGCCCAACGTTTGAATCAGCCCGGCGCCCGCCCTGCGGGCGTCGGTTGCACGCCAGGGTTGGCCTATCATTGTCCGTCTTGGGGCATCATCGTTCTTTCCGCTTTCTCCTGGCTGTTTTTCCTCTCGAACCTGCTCCAGTACTCCGTGTATATTTTTTGCAAGCGCTCCTTGTTTTCAGCAAACCATGCCGGCGCGTTTTCATTCGGCTCAATCAGTTTCGTGCCGGACAGCCAGTCCTTGAAATCTTTTGATTTCAGGTCGGGCCCTATCGAACTGCTACCCCGTATCGGCGTGGGGGCGAACCCGCCCGTTCCCCAATTGGGCCTCACGATCGAATAGTACGTTTTCCCGCCCGCGAGATTGGCCGGCATGAAATCGGCCGCTGCTCCATAGGTCATGAATACTTTTTCGCCGGGTGTCGTCTCGTATACGATCTTGTTGCCGGTGGGCAATTGGCCGACAAACCGCAATTCACCGTTAATCACTTCGAATACGTCGCAGCCAATCGCACCGGCAACCATCGACGACCGCATGAACACGACCTTTACGCGTCCTGGGTTCGACGGCGAAATCTGTTGAGTCGAAGCATCGCGCATCAAAGGGCTGGCGCAGCCTGATAAAACCACGGAGATCACGGTCACTGCCACCGCCGACAGTATCTTTTTCATAGTCCAATCACCTTTGAGTGGGGGTTAAGATTGCTTCAAGATTGCTAGCACCGGGTGCCGCTCTGCCCCGCTACGGGCTGAAATCGAATTGGAGCCCGAGAGCCGCACCGGAGAAGCGCAGGCGGAAATCCGAAATGTCGGGCAGCGCCTGTCCTTTGGCTTCCCAAGCCGCGTAGCCGGCGCGCACCGTCACGTTCTCTCCCAGTGCCTGTACTAGGAAGACTTCGGCTCGGGCTGCCCGGTTGACGCCATCTGTCGCCGAGACGAATCCGGCGATGCGCGCCTGAACGCTGGTACCCGGGCGCAGGCGCCAGATGAGTCCGACCCCGCCTTGCGGTCCCAAGTTGGAGAAATGCTGGGAGGCCTGCTGGCTCATCGAGGAAACGGTCAGGTCGAGCCAGGCGTAGCCCAATCCGGCGAAGGTATCCAATCCAAGCGAGCGACCGCCGAAAAACTTGCGCCAGCGCCACGAAATGTCGGCGAAATGAAAATCGAAGTCATTTCTGAGTTGTTGCGGCGCTAAAAACGTCGTGTTATTGAGGATGACCGGCGACTGGCCGGCGGCGAGAGACTGGGAGTCGCCGCCTCTTGCCCTGAATGCTTCGAACTCCAATGCGTGCCCGTCCCGAGGCTGGGAAGGCGATTCCTTGCTCTGGGTCAGGTTCACGCTCCCCCTGACAGAAGGATGGATCCTCCTTGGTTGGCGATGCGAGCTTAGCGAATCGCCCCGTCCTTTGCTAGCTTACCCGCCCGGCCGGATCCTGACGGTAGAAAAGCGCGAACTGCCGGTACAGCTCCGGCCAGTCGCGCGCGAGCACGGCGGATTCGGTGAAGAAAGCTTCGCTCATCACGGCGAAGAACTCGGCCGGGTGCTCGGCAGCGTACTCGTCGATGAAGGTCGGACGACCTGAGTCCACTTCGTTGCAAAAACGTTCGTAGGCTCCTTCGAGAATCCTGCGCCATTTCGCGGCATCCATTCCGGCGCGCGCCGCGGGAAAATCCGCGTCGCCCGCTCCATCCATGTGGATCTTGTGCGCGAATTCGTGGATCACCACGTTGTAGCCACGCTCGGCCGATCCCACGTCTTCCCAAGACAGGATCACCGGGCCGCCCGGCCAGGCTTCCCCGGCGAGTTCCTCGTCGAAGGTGTGCACGATCCCGTCCTGGTCCATTTCTTCCTTGCGCACGCGGAATTCCCCGGGATAGACGATGACGCCGACCCAGCCGTTGTAGACGTCCAACCCGAGATTGAGAATCGGCAGGCAGGCCTGCGCGGCGATCGACAGGCGCACTTCGTCGGTGAGCTGAAGGCCCTGCGCGCCATGCATTTCCTTCTCCGCGAGAAAGACGACGACGAGCTGCTTGAGGCGTGTCGTTTCCTCGTCCGACAGGCCGCGGAGAAAGGAGAGCTTGGAGGCGACTCGTGTCCACAGCGCTTCGTCGATACGGGCGCTCTTCAGCACGCGCTTGCGGCGCCAGTTGCGTAGAAAGCCCATCTAGCGTTTCGAAGTAAGCACCACGCCACCGAGCACGAGGGCAAATCCGGCAAGGTGATAGAGATGCAGTCGCTCGCCGAGCAGGATTACCGCGAAGAGCGTGCCGAACACCGGGATGATCGGATTGAAGAAGCCCGCAACGTTGGGTCCCACGATCGGCACTGCGCGATTCCAGCAGATGTAGGCGACGACCGAAGGAAAGACGGCGAGATACCCTATCGCGACCACGGTTTTCGGCGATACGAGCATCGTACCGCCCGCCGCGATCTCCCCGAGGTAGAACGGAAGCGAGAATACGGCACCTGCGGCAACCGTGACGAAAACGAACGACAGCGGCTGAAGCGGCGGGCGCCATTTCAGAAGCACCGTGTAGATCGCCCAGAGCAGCGCGCCGGCCAGGAGCAGGAGATCGCCCGGATTGAGCGAAAGCCGGGCGAGCGCCGGAACATCGCCTGCGCCCATGATGCAGACGACGCCGGCGAGCGAGAAAACCATTCCCGCGAGCTGCCTGCCGCTGACGGTGAGCTTGAGCAGCCACCAGGAAAGCGGGATTATGAAAAGCGGCAGCGAGGCGTTGAGCAGCGTGGCGTTGACCGCCGTCGTGTAACGCACGCCCCAGTAGCCGAACATGGTGAACCCCGCCGTTCCGATCACGCCGAAGGCGGCGAGCGCGGGAAGATGGCTTCGGACGAGCTGCGCGTCCTCGCGCAGCTGTGCGGCGGCAAACGGGAAGATCAGAGCCGCAGCGAGCGCCCAGCGCCAGAAAACCAGCGCGAATGGCGGCACGTCGAGGTACACCGCGCGCGCCGCCACCCAGTTGCCGCCCCAGGATGCGGCGGCGACCAACAGCAGCAGGGTGGGCAGCATCCGTCGCTGCGGGAGGGTGTCGGGCATCGGGGGTCTTGGAAAAAACGGATTATCCGGGACAGTGCCCCTGTATGCCATAGCGTGGGATAAACTTCGAGCATGGTTTCCACTACGCGCTCAGATCTCGCCGACGCAGGCGAATCCGATGCCATGTATTCCGGGTTGGCGGACGAGGAGCGTCGCGCGCTCGTGCGCGCACGCGAATTCGCGGCGAACCTCTACGGCGAAAAGCTGCTCGGTACGGGCGAATCCGCTTACGAGCACGCTCTGGGAGTCGCTCGCAGCGCCGCCGAGCTCAGGCTCGACGCAGACGCGCGGGCCGCCGGGCTCCTTTTCGCCGCACCCGCATATCTCCCGGGAGCCGATGAAAAGCTGAAGGAATCGTTCGGCGCGGCGATCGCCTCGCTCGTCGCCGGCATCAGCCGGCTCAACCAGCTGCGGGTCGTCATGAAGACGGCGGCCGTGGGCAAGGATTCCGGGCCGCAGGCCGAGGTGCTGCGCAAAATGCTGCTCGCCATGGTGGAGGATATCCGCGTGGTGCTGCTGCGCCTTGCGAGCCGCACCCAGACGCTGCGCTGGCTCGCGCGCGCCCCGCATGCCGAGCGAGCGCAGCTTGCGCGCGAGACGCTCGACATCTACGCGCCGCTCGCCAATCGCCTCGGCGTGTGGCAGCTCAAGTGGGAGCTTGAAGACCTCTCGTTCCGCTACCTCGAGCCCGAGCTCTACAAGCGCATCGCCGGCCTGCTCGAGGATCGCCGCAGCGAGCGCGAACGCTTCGTCGAGCAGGCGATCGCCGAGCTCGCCGACGAGCTCGCCCGCGCCGGAATCCGCGCCGAGATCAGCGGCCGGCCGAAGCACCTCTACAGCATCTATACGAAGATGCGTGCGAAGTCGCTCGACTTCTCGCAAATTCACGACGTGAGCGGCCTGCGCGTGCTGGTGGACGAGGCGAGGGACTGCTACACGGTGCTCGGCGTCGTGCACAACCTGTGGGCGCCGATCCCGAGGGAATTCGACGACTATATCTCTCGGCCGAAGGCGAACCTCTACCGCTCGCTGCACACGGCAGTGATCGGTCCGGAGGGGAAGGCCCTCGAAGTGCAGATCCGCACCCGCGAGATGCACCGCGACGCGGAGCTGGGCGTCGCCGCCCACTGGCGCTACAAGGAAGGGGCAAAGCGCGCAACCGGCAAAGGCGATCCCTTCGACGAGAAAATCGCCTGGCTGCGGCAGATGCTTGCGTGGCGCGACGAGATCGTCGACGCCTCGGACTGGATCGAGCAGTCCAAGCACGCCGTCCTCGACGACACCGTCTACGTGCTCACGCCCCAGGGCAAGGTCATCGACTTGCCGCAGGGGGCGACGCCCGTTGACTTCGCGTACGCGCTGCACTCCGACATCGGCCACCGCTGCCGCGGCGCCAAGGTGAACGGGGCCATCGTCCCGCTCGATTATCGGTTGAAGAATGCGGAGGCGATCGAGATCATTACCGCCAAAACCGGAGGCCCTAGCCGCGACTGGCTCAACCCCGCGCTCGGCACCATCAAGAGCTCTCGCGCGCGCAACAAGGTGCGCCAGTGGTTCAACAGCCGCGAGATCGCGAGCGTTGTCGCTGCCGGCCGCGCCGCGGTGGAGCGCGAGCTGCAGCGCGAAGGAAAGCGCGCCGCGAGCCTCGAGGATCTGGCAAAGCGTCTCGGCTTTGACGAGCCCGATGAGCTTTTTGCGGCGGTCGGGCGCGAGGAAGTCGGCTCGCGGCAGCTGCAGACCGCGGTGCGCGGCGGGACGAAACGGACGCCCTCGCCGGAAATTCCGCCGCACCGTGCTCGGGCCGGACAATCGAGCAGTGGGATTCTCGTCGTCGGCGTCGAGCGCCTGCTCACCCAGCTTGCGCACTGCTGCAAACCCGCGCCGCCCGACCGGATTTCGGGATTCGTCACCAAGGGGCGCGGCGTCTCGGTGCACCGGCGCGACTGCACGAGCCTCGCTCGCCTCGTCGAACGTTTTCCCGAGCGCATCATCGGCGCCGATTGGGGCAAGCGCGGCGCTCAGGCGTACCCCGTGGACATCGTCGTTCGCGGTAACGACCGGCAAGGGCTGCTGCGCGACGTGACCGAAACGCTGGTGCGCGAGAAGACCAACGTGATCGCGGCGAAGACGCAGACCCGCAACGACATCGCATCCATGTACTTCACCGTCGAAGTCGAAGACATCGACCAGTTGCAGCGCGCCCTGTCCGCGATCGAGGACGTGCGCGGTGTTCTCGCTGCGGCGCGGCGCTGACCAAACCCGGCCCAGAAATTGCTCCCCTTTCCCTTCCGCAACCTGGACGGAGGGAACGTGAAAATCTTGCCCAAGGAGGAGTTCAGGGATTTGGCCGCAAAAAACGGCTGGTCCGAGGCTTTTGCGGAGGGCTACCTCGATGGCACCGCGGCACGCAGATACGGCACGCAAACTCCAAACTATCCCCTGAACGACCTGGACGAGTATCGCCAGGGATTTCTGGCCGGCTACTCCTTAACAAGGATGAAAAGATGTTGAGGCACGATCTGACTCCGGCGGCTTACACCTAAAGCACGTCGCCTCGAATCAGCGTCACTGGCACGGTGCTTGCTGACTTAAGGGTGGGTATCACTTCGGGAACCGGTCATGGGAACAGTGACAGAGTTCAAGACCCTCGGGAATGAAGGTCCTTCGGCCGCTTATACCAACGGAGTCGCCGACGGGAAGTCGGCGCGCGCTGTAGGCAGCGCGCTTACTCTCTATCTTCAGGTGGGAATCGACGATTACGCCAGGGGCTTCCGCGCGGGGTTTTTTGGTCAGGTGAACCACGCCGGGACCATGGACGAGCGATAGCTCGTTCGCAACGCCGGTCGGCAATAGAGGAAGATTCAACGAACGCAGGGTGTGCGGGATCCGACACCTTTTGACGCCCGGTCAACATGAAGCGAAAAGCCCACGCACGAAGCCTGGGCTGGGTGAGGTTGTCTCGGCTCAATGCATGGGCAACAGCCGGTGCGCCGCGCCGTCGAGGATCCGCGCCGTCCCACGCATCGCGCGCGCCGCAGCTTGACAGATCTTCGCAAGTGCGTGCTTGACGGAGCGCCACGCCTCGATGCCCAGGTCGAGCAACGCCTCGAAGCGCTCCGCGGCATCGAAACTTGCCGCGTAGCGACGCTGCACGTTGGGCGGCAAAGAAGCAAGGGCGTCCTTCCAGAACAGTGTAGTCATGGTCTTCCTCTTGGTTGGAATCAGCAGGCGATCTATGCCGACGTCATAGCGATTTCTGTGCCACACCTGACTATCCTTGTGAATTCAAGGCCAACGCTGTGGCGCAACTCGGCCGATAGCGGGCAAAGCCGTCGTCAAATTGCGACGCGGACCGCCAGCGGATTTGGCAATCGACTGATTTATGGATTGTTCTGGTGTCGCCTGCCGGCAACAACGGCGGAAGATGAGCGAGCCCGGCTGGTAGAATGCGCCGCGTGTACCCGCGCTTCCGCTCAATCCGACTGTGATCTTTCAATAGTCAAAGGGTTAGAGTACGAGTGCGCATTCTGCTCAGCAACGACGACGGGTACTTCGCCCCCGGCATCGCGATCCTCGCAGAAACGCTCTCCGGCCTTGCGAGCATCACCGTGGTCGCGCCCGAGCGCGACCGCAGCGGCGCCTCCAACTCGCTCACCTTGGATCGGCCGCTTTCGGTGCGCAAATCCGCGAACGGCTTCCAGTTCGTAAACGGCACGCCGACGGACTGCGTTCACCTCGCTGTGACCGGATTGCTCGAGGAGATGCCCGACATGATCATCTCCGGCATCAATCTGGGCGCAAACATGGGCGATGACACCATCTACTCGGGCACCGTCGCAGCAGCGACCGAAGGCTATCTGCTCGGCATCCCGTCGCTGGCGATCTCGCTCGCGAGCAAGGCCGGCAGGCACTACGACACCGCTGCACGCGTGACGCGCGAGCTGGTCGAGCGCTTCCAGAACCGTCCTCCGCGCGAGCCCGTATTACTCAACGTGAACGTCCCTGACGTTGCCTACGAGGCGCTGAAGGGTTTCGAAGTGACGCGGCTCGGCAAGCGCCACAAGGCCGAGCCCACCATCAAGACCAAGACTCCCCGCAACGAGACGGTGTACTGGGTGGGCGCCGCGGGGAGTGCGCAGGACGCCGGGCCGGGGACAGATTTTCACGCCGTCGCGTCCGACTGCGTGTCGCTCACGCCGCTGCAGATGGACCTTACGCATCAGCAGCAGATTCCCGTAATCAAAACGTGGCTGACGGCCGAATAGTGCTCCAGAAAACCCGCGGCATCGGAATGACCTCGCAGCGCACGCGCGACCGCATGGTCGCGCGCCTGCGGGAGAAAGGCATACGCGATGAGGTGGTGCTCGCCGCGATGGCCGCCATTCCGCGCCATATTTTCATCGAGGAAGCGCTCGCCAGCCGCGCCTATGAGGATACCGCCCTGCCGATCGGCTTCGAGCAGACCATCTCGCAGCCCTTCGTGGTGGCGCGCATGATCGAAGCTCGAGCGCATTGCAGGATTGCTCGAAAAGGCGCGCGGCAACCTGCGCCCTTTGCATCTGTCGAACCTGAGGTTGGTGCACGCCGACGGCACGCGGGGATTGCCCGAAGCGGCGCCTTTCGACGGCATCATCGTCGCAGCGGCGACGCCCGGGATTCCCGGCGCGCTTTTGCAGCAGCTTGCGCCGGGTGGCAGAATGATCGTGCCCGTGGGAAGCGGCGATCAGGCGCTGTGCCTCATCGAGAAGACTCCGAGCGGATTGACGGAAAAATGGCTCGACGCGGTGCATTTTGTGCCTTTGAGAGGAGGCAAGCAGTGAAGC
The DNA here is from genome assembly GCA_005884335.1 of Betaproteobacteria bacterium. GTDB lineage: Bacteria > Pseudomonadota > Gammaproteobacteria > Burkholderiales > SG8-39 > VBDM01. Next base: position 24,454 of record VBCJ01000069.1, read on the forward strand.
TGGCCGGGATTTTTTTCGCGGTACTCGCGTGCGCATCTCTGGCCGGATGCGCGGCCTCGTATCGGGCACCGGTCGTCGAACGGACCGTCGCGCGCCCCTCCGCCGCAAAGCCCGCGGCGCTGCCCGCGGAGCAAAGGCCCGAGAGCTATACCGTCAAGCGCGGCGATACCCTTTACAGCATCGCGCTCGACAACGGCCTCGATTATCGGGAACTTGCCGCCTGGAACAACATTACCGATCCCGCCGCCATCAAGGCCGGGCTGGTGCTGCGCATGCGGCCGCCGGGGCAGGCAATGGCGGCGCAGCCGGAGGGCGGGGCGCAAGTCCAGCCGGAGGCCCGCGTGCAGGTGCAGCCCGTGACCGTACCGGGCTCGGTGGAGGCGCGCTCGCTCGGCGCGGATCCGCGGGCTGCCGTGGAGCCGCGGGCAGGAACGGAGCCGCCGCGGGTCGCCGGCGATCTCAAGACCGGCCCGAAGGCGATGAAGCTGCCCTATTCCGAGGAAAACGTCGCGATGCTGTTGCGGCAGGCTCCTGCGGCTCCGACGCCGGAACCGGTGCCGCCGCAGCCGAGCGCCGAGGATGGGCAGGACACAGTGGCCTGGATCTGGCCGGCCGCGGGCCGCGTTCTCGCGGGATTCTCCGAAGCGACCAACAAGGGCGTGGATATCCTCGGCAAGATCGGCGATCCGGTCTTTGCCTCGGCGTCAGGACGCGTCGTCTACAGCGGTACCGGGCTGCGCGGCTACGGCAAACTCGTGATCATCAAGCACAACCAGACCTATCTGTCCGCCTATGCACACAATAGCAACCTGCTGGTGAAGGAAGGACAGAACGTGGTGAGGGGCCAGAAGATCGCCGAAATCGGCAATACCGATTCCTCCCAGGCGAAGCTTCATTTCGAGATCCGGCGTCTCGGCAAGCCGGTCGACCCCCTGAAATTCCTTCCGGACCGGCCATCGTGAATTCGCGCGCGCCAGAGCACGAACTCCAGGCGGATTGGGCCGGGAGCGAGCTCGCCTCCACCGTCGAGCCGGCCTCTACCGTCTCCGAGGAGCCCGGGCGCGTGGCGCCCGATGGGGCTGCAGAAGCCCCCTCGCGCAGGGAGCCGGGTGATGATGCACCGGAAACCGATGCCCTCAGCGACGCGACCCAGCTCTATCTGCATCAGATCGGTCTCAATCGCTTGTTCACGCCAGCGGAGGAGCTGCATTTTGCCCGGCGTTCCGTCGCCGGGGATTTCTCCGCCCGGCAGAAAATGATCGAGCACAACCTGCGCTTGGTGGTCAACGTCGCCAAGGCTTATCTCAAGCGAGGCATGCCGCTTCTGGACCTCGTCGAGGAGGGCAATCTCGGGCTGATGCACGCGCTCGACAAGTTCGATCCCGAGCGTGGCTTTCGGTTTTCCACCTATGCCACCTGGTGGATCCGGCAGAACATCGAGCGCGCCATCATGAACCAGTCGCGCACCATCCGGCTGCCGGTGCACGTGATCAAGGAGTTGAACACCGTGCTTCGCGCGAAGCGCCATTTGGAGGCGCACGCCGAGCGCGAGCCGACCGCGGAGGACATCGCGCACCTCGTCGGCAAGGACGCCGATGAAGTGCGTCGGTTGCTGTCGCGCAGCGAGCACATCGCTTCCCTCGATGCGCCGCTCGATGTCGATCCGCTGCTCTCGATCGGCGAGTCGATCGCAGACGAGAGCAGCGTGGGCCCGGAGCTGCAACTGCATGCGAACGAAATCGAGTCGCTCGTTCGCGAATGGGTCTTGCAGTTGAACGACAAGCAACGCGCCGTGATCGAGCGGCGTTTCGGCTTGAACGGAAGGGAATTGCTCACGCTCCAGCAGCTCGCCTCGCGGCTCATGCTCACGCGCGAGCGCGTGCGCCAGATTCAGCTCGAAGCTCTTGTGCAGCTGCGGCGCATCCTGCGCCGGCGCGGCCTGTCGAAGGACGTGCTTCTCTAGAGCATCAGCGGACGTCGTCCGTGATGGTGTTCGGGGGATTGCGCTTCAAAGCAGTGCCGTCGCCTTCAACGTTGATGGCCTGCGCGAACTCGATGTTCTTCGTGAGCTCCTCCAGGTACAGGTGCTGCCCGCCGAAGTGATCCCGCGCGTACTTGTGGGCTCCGCCGAGATCCGCGTCGAGGCGCCTGCTCGCGCCCTGATAGAAATGCGGCGTCTTCCTCACCAAGTCCTCTCCCGATTCGTACAGGACTTCTTCATTTCCGTCGGGAAGACGCTTGCGGGCGATACCGCCGGCGAGGAATTCGGGATAAAGCCGGTCGCGGCATTTTTCCAGGTAGCAGCGGTCCGACATCTGCGCGATGATGTCCGCCGAGCCGAGCAGACTGCCGAGCAGCTTGTAGCCAAGAGACGGCACCTTGATTTCGGCGACCGGGATCTCGTAACCGGTGAAGTGGATCAGCGAAGCGGCGACGTCGGCCACCTCGCCCATTCCGATCTTGGGCAGGTAATCCCTGAGAAAGCGCGCGCCGCGGGAGACGTGGGTCAGCGTCAGCTCGCCTCCGTTCCTGTGCTGCCTGTCGTCGAGCGTTCGTATGTAACCGCAGTCGTGGAACAGGGCTGTGATCACGCCCAGCCGGAACATCGCCGCGTCTAGCGGCTCCAGGCCCATTCGGGCGCGCTCGTAGCCGTCGATCAGCCGCGCCATCGCGAGCGTGACCTCGAGCACGTGCTGGATGTCGTGATAAGCGGTATCACAGGCGTGGTACCCCGGGCGGTCCCCGCGATACATCGTGGTCAGGTCCCGAAAAGCCCGGTCGATCTGCGCAGGCGCCGC
>VBCJ01000070.1:0-1869 GCA_005884335.1 Betaproteobacteria bacterium
GAGCACGCGAAGAAGACGGGCCTCAAGATCGTCTACGACAAGACCTATCCGCCGAACACGGTGGACTACTCGCCGATCGTGCGCGCGATCCAGGCGGCCAACCCCGAGGTCGTCTTCGTCGCTTCCTATCCGCCGGATTCGGCGGGCATGGTGCGCGCCGTCAACGAAGTGGGCCTCAAGACGCGGATATTCGGCGGCGGCCTCGTGGGACCGCAGTTCGCCGCGCTCAAGACGCAGCTCGGACCGCTCCTGAACGGCGTGGTGAACTACGAGTTCTACGTGCCCGACCTGGGGAGCAAGTTTCCATTCCTCGACCAGTTCCTCGCCAAGTACCAGGCTCGCGCGATCGTCGAGAAAGTGGATCCGCTCGGCTTCTACCTGCCGCCCTACGCCTACGCGATGATGCAGGTGCTCGAACAGGCGATCACGGCGACCAAGGGACTCGACCAGGCCAAGCTCGCCGAGTACATTCACAAGAACACGTTCGACACGTATGTCGGCAAGGTCGGGTTCGCCAAGAACGGCGAATGGGCCGCGCCTCGCGTGATGATGACCCAGTATCACGGCATCACCGGCAACGACGTCGAGCAGTTCAAGAAGCCCGGGCGCCTCACCGTGCTTTCCCCCAAGGAATACAAGACCGGGGACCTGAAGGCGCCTTATCACGAAAATAAGAAATAACGATTAACCACTAGTGGCACCGGCGGGTTTCCCGCCGGTGTGTCGTTTCCTTCGCATGGAAGTCTCGTGGGCGTTGCTCGCCAACGCGGTCATTGCCGGCCTCTTGCTCGGCGGGTTCTACGCCGCGATGAGCGTCGGCATCTCGATCTCGTTCGGGATGCTCGACGTCGTCAATATCGCGCACCCGGCGTTCATCATCCTGGGTTCCTACATCGCTTATATCGTCAACGACCGCTTCGGATTTGACCCGATCGTCGTCTCCCTGGTGGTGTCTCCGCTGTTTTTCCTGCTCGGTGCGGCGCTCTACCGGGTCTACTATTACTGCTTCGAGCGCCGTGGACAGGAGTCGCTGCGCGGTCTCGCGTTCTTCTTCGGTATCCTCTTCATCACCGAGGTGGCGCTCGTCCTCGTCTTCGGAGTGGACTACCGCATGGTGAGCAGCCGCTACGGCGACGTGACCTGGCGGGCGGGCGCGGTCGATTTCCCGATGCGCCTGGTCGTGCCCTTCCTCGTGGCCATGGTCATGGTCATCGGCGTTCAGCTCTTTCTCACGCATACCTTCTTCGGCCGGGCGGTGCTCGCGGTCGCGCAGGACCAGCTCGCGCTGCGCCTGATGGGCGTGAATCCCGTCCGCGTCAAGGAGCTCGCCTTCGCCATCTCGATCGCGACAGCGGGCGTCGCCGGCGCCTTCCTCATCGTGATCCAGCCGGTGCAGCCGGCGATCGGGCGCGAATTCATCGGCCTGGTGTTCGCCGTGTGCGTGCTGGGGGGCATGGGCTCGATTTGGGGCACGCTGCTCGGCGCGTTCGTGCTCGGGCTCGCCGAGTCCTTCACCTCCACCTTCTTCGGTCCGTCTTGGGCGCCCGCGGTTTCATTCGGCCTCTTGCTCGCCACGCTCGCTTTCAGACCCTCCGGGATACTCGGCAGATGAGCAACAGGATCTTCGCCGTGGTCGCCCTCGCCGTGGCGCTTGCGCTTGCCGCGGTCACCCAGCTCATTCCCAACGAGTACTTCTTCTCCGCCGCGTACACGGTGCTGCTCTTCGTGATCCTCGCCACGGCGTGGAACATCCTCGGCGGTTACACCGGCTACGTGAATTTCGGCTCGGCTGCGTTCTTCGCGATCGGCGCCTATACCACGGTCTTCTTCTACAATGCTTTCAAGGCGCCGCTGCCGGTGGGGATCGTC
>VBCJ01000070.1:1937-12760 GCA_005884335.1 Betaproteobacteria bacterium
AGACGTTCCTTTCGGACTGCCGCGCTACATCCACCTGATCTACGCGGTGCAGCTCGTGATGGCGGCGTTCGCGCTCATCGTCGCCCGCGCGATCGAGCACTCGACGCTCGGCCGCGGCCTTGCCGCGATCCGCGACGACGAGCTCGCCGCCGAGTGCTCCGGCGTGCCGACGCTCAAGCTCAAGATTTTCTCGACCATGGTGAGCTGCGCGCTGATGGGCATGGCGGGAACCACCTTTCCCTATTACCTCTCGTACATCGAGCCGAGCTCGGCGTTCAGCCTCTCCTACGCCGTGAACAGCATCGCCATGCCGCTCATCGGCGGCATGATGAGCTGGATAGGGCCGCTCATCGGCGCGGTCCTTCTCGGAACCGTGCAGCAGGTGGTCCAGGTGACGGTGTCGTCTGCCTGGAACCTGCTCATCGTGGGCGTGCTGCTGGTGCTCTTCGTCACGCTCGCCCCGAACGGCATCATGGGCTGGGTGGACGCCTGGCGGCGGCGCAAGGGACGATGATGACCGAAGCGCTCCTCGAAGTTAAAGGTGTCACCAAGCGCTTCGGCGGCTTCACGGCGTTGGAGAGCGTCGACTTCGTCGTGCGCCCCGGCGAGCGCGTCGGCCTCATCGGCCCGAACGGCTCGGGCAAGAGCACGCTCGTCAACTGCATCGCCGGGACGCTGAGGAACGAGGAAGGCAGCATCCGCTTCGAGGGCGAGGACATCGGCGGGCACGCCGCGCACAGGCGCATCCGCATGGGACTCGCGCGCAGCTTCCAGATCCCCAAGCCCTTCGCCAGCATGACGGTGCTCGACAATCTGTGCGTGCCGCTCTTCTACGCCGCGCGCAAGCACGAGAAGCTCGCCCCGGGCCGGATCGTCGAGGAGGCGGTGCGCATTCTCGAGCAGGTGGGTCTCGCCGGACGCGCGCACGCGATGTCGCGCGGCCTCACCCAGGTGGACATGAGAAAGCTCGAGCTCGCGCGCGCCATGGCGGCGAAGCCGAAGCTCCTCATTTCCGACGAGGCCATGGCCGGGCTGTCCGCCTCCGAGGTGGACGACATCCTCGCGCTCCTCTTCGGCTTGAAGGAGCAGGGTGTCGCGGTCATCATGATCGAGCACGTGATGCGCGCGGTGATGAAATTCTCCGAGCGCATCGCGGTGCTCGTGGCCGGGCGCAAGATCGCCGACGGCGACCCTCAAGCCGTGGTCGGCAACGCCGAAGTCGTGAAGGCCTACCTTGGAGAATAGCCTCCGGATCGAAGGCCTTTGCGCGGGCTACGGCGCGGTGCAGGTGCTCGACCGCATTTCGCTCGCGGTGAAGGACGGCGAAACGGTGACGCTGCTCGGCACCAACGGCAACGGCAAGAGCACGCTCATGAAGTGCATCATGGGCGTCGTCTCGCCGAGCGCCGGGCGCATCAGCGCGATCGTCGACGGCGTCGAGCACGATCTCGCGGGCCGCGCGCCCGAGGAAATCGTCGATCTCGGCATCGTGCTGGTTCCCGAAGGGCGGCGGCTTTTCCCGCGGCTCACGGTGGAGGAGAATCTCCTGCTCGGCGCCTACCGCCGGAGCGCCCGCGCGGCGATCGCGAAGAACCTCGAGTTCTGCTTCGAGACCTTTCCGGTTCTCGCCGAACGGCGCAGGCAGCTCGCCGGCAGCATGAGCGGGGGCGAGCAGCAGATGCTGACGCTCGCCCGCGCCCTGATGACCGCGCCCAAGATCCTCCTGATCGACGAGCCTTCGGTCGGCTTGGCGCCGATTCTCGTGATTCATACGATCGACAAGATCCGGGAGCTGAAGGAAGGCTACGGGCTCACCGTGCTGATGGCGGAGCAGAACTTCAACCAGGCGATCCGCATCGCCGACCGCGGCTACGTGATCGTGCACGGCCGGATCGAGTACGAGGGCCGCTCGAGAGAGGACCTCGCCAACAACGAGCTGATCCACAAGCTCTACATGGGGCTATGATCCGGGACCATGCCTGAGATACCGGAACTGGGTTTCCTGTCGCATTCCGCCAGCCTGCCCTGGCTCCTCGGCGCGGCGGCGCTCCTATCGTTGGGCGCGATCCTCGTGCTCGCCGGCTTGACCGCGCTCTTCGGCCTGCACCCCTTGCGCTTCATGACCCGGACGCTCCTGGGGCTGCTGCTCATTTCCCTGGGGCTCCTCGAGGGCACGATCACCGTGGGCATCCAGGGCTACCGCTCGCTCGCGCGCGAGGAGCTCGCCGCGCGCATCGCGGTGCGTCCCTACGGCCCGCAGCAATTCGCGGCCACGCTGCGCTTTCCAGACGGGCGGATGGCGACCTACCCGATCTCCGGGGACGAGATCTACGTGGACGCGCGCATCCTCAAGTGGCACGCGCTCGCGAACCTGCTCGGCCTTTCCACCGCCTACGAGCTCGACCGGGTCGGGGGAAGGTTTCGGGGGATCGAGCAGGAACGCTCCGCACCGCGCACGCTGCACCCGCTCGGGCAGCAGAAACCCCTGGATCTGTTCGATCTGCGCAAGCGCTATGCCTTCCTTGCGCCGTTCTTCGACGCGGAATACGGCTCGGCCGCATTCGTCCCGGTGAACGAGCCCGCGGAGCTCGAGCTGCGCGTCTCGACGACCGGGCTTCTTATCCGCCCCGCGCCCGCCTCGAAGACCGTCGAGAAGTGGCTCAACTAGGGAAGGTCTAAAACCTGAATGGCATCAATCAGAGCCATCACGAGGGAAGGTCTAAAACCCGAATCGCATCGATCAGAGGCATCACGCACTAGTCGTCGACCTCGAAGCGCTTCCACTCTCCCTTCGGCCGGCTCTTTCCGTCCCAGCCGATGCGGTCCATGTCGCTGAAGAACTGCAGGCGATTCCCTTCCGGGTCGTCGAAGTCGAAGGTGTAGTCGTTGCCCGGCCCCTCGTGCTTGATCTTGCCGCGGACGTTCACGCCCTGCGAGAGGAGGTATTTGCGGATGCGCTTCAGCGCATCGACGCTCGCGACCTCCATCGCGATCTGCTGGAGGAGCGTCGCACCGGCGCCTTTTTTCTGCTCCTCGGGAGACATCTGGGCAAGCACGAAACTGTGGTGGTCGCCGCCGAAGCGCAGGAACGTCATCCCCTTTTCGTTGACGTCGGAGACCTTGAAGCCGAGCACGCGCGTGTAGAAATCGACCATTTTCGCGAGGTCGCGGCAGTACAGGCCGACGTGGCCGATCTTGCGTACGCGGATGGGGTGGGCGGGGTCGGTCATCTGTTTCCTCCTGCAGCTGAGAAGCGCGTTCCGCGCGGAAGAACGCGCGTCCGGGCCGGTTTGACAGCGTCGACAATGTACACCGTAATATCGGCAATTTGTCGAGCGCCGCGATTGCACTTCGTCCCCTCATGAAGCGTACGCCCTGCCTCGCCGCCGCGCTCGCCTGCGTCGCGGCGGCCGCTTTCGCGCAGACCCCTTCCGGCCGCGACATCTACATGTACCAGGGCGCCGATCGCGAGGCGCGGCTCGTTGCGGGCGCGAAGAAGGAGCGGCAGGTGGTGCTCTACAGCACCATGACGGTGGCCGACGGCAAGGCGCTCGCCACCGCGTTCGAGCAGAAGTACGGAATCCGGGTCAACCACTGGCGCGGCTCGGCGGAGAAGATCGTCAGCCGCGCCCTGGCCGAGGCGCGAGCGCGGCGCCACGAAGCCGACGTGTTCGAGACCAGCTCGCACCGGATCGAGGCGCTCTACCGCGAGCGCCTGCTCGAGGATTTCCACACGCCGGTGCTGCGCGACATCGTGGCGGAGGCCTTTCCACGCGGCCACAGGCAGTACGTAGCCGACCGCTTCGCGTTCTTCGTGATGGGCTGGAACACCAACCTCGTCAAGCGCGAGGAGCTGCCTGCGACCTACGAGGACCTGCTGCACCCGCGATGGACCGGAAGGATCACGATCGAGGGAACCGACGTGCTCTGGTTCGCGGCGGTGGCCAAGGCGATGGGCGAGGAGAAGGGCATCGCCTATTTCAGGAAGCTCGCCGCGCTGAATCCGGAGATCCGCCACGGCCACATCCACACGGCGCAGCTCGTCGCCTCGGGCGAAGTCCCGTTCTTCCTCACGGCGTACAACAACAACATCGAGACCTTGAAGTCGAAGGGCGCCCCGGTCGAGTGGAAGCCGCTGCAGCCTGCGTTCGGACAGGCCGCGGCGGTCGGCTTGTCGCGCTACGCGCCGCACCCGCACGCGGCGCTCCTTTTCACCGAGTTCGTGCTCTCGAAAGAGGGCCAGGAGATCCTGAAGAGGGGAAATCGCGTCCCGACGAGCAGACTGGTGGACAGCCCGCTCAACAAGTTCAAGTACGAGATCGTCGATCCGGAGCTCGCGCTCGACGAGGGCGACAAGTGGGACAAGCTCTTCTCGAACCTCTTTCTCGGCGGCCGGGCCGTGAAGGAGGGCGAGTGATGGACGCGCGCATCCAGCCTCCCGCCTTGGACGAGGGCATGCCCCAGGCGGTGGCCGGCTTGAAGCACGAGCTCGCGCGGCGCGGCATCGACCTCGCGTATTGCGCGGACGGCGCGTCGGCCGTCGCTTTCCTGCTCTCGCGCATCCCGGCCGGCGCGACGGTGATGAACGGCGGCTCGACCACTCTCGAGCAGATCGGATTTCTCCAAGCGCTTAAAAACGGGCCTTACGACTGGCTGCGCCCCGGGATCGCTGCGATCGCCGATCCCGACGAGCGCATCCGCGCGCGCCGCCGCGCGGGGACCGCGGACTATTTCGTCGGCGGCATCAACGCCGTCACCGCTTCGGGCGAGATTCTCAACGCAGACGGGGGCGGCAACCGCGTGGCGGCCTACGCGTACGGCGCGGGGAAGCTCTTCCTCGTCGCGGGCGTCAACAAGATCGTTCCCGACATCGCTGCCGCGTTCGAGCGGCTGAGGAACCGCGCCGCGCTCGAGGAGTGCCGCCACCTGGGCGCGAGCACGCCCTGCGCCCTCACCGGGCGCTGCGACAACGCCGCGTGCCGCGGGGCCGACCGGCAGTGCGGAAAGGTTCTGATCATCGAGAACGAGAGAATCGCCGGGCGGATCTGCGTGGTGATGATCGGCGAGGCACTCGGCTACTAGGGCCGGGCTCAGGCAGTGATCTCGCCGACCAGGATCACTGCGCCGGTCGGCGCGCCGGTGGGCGAGCCGCCGGCAGGCTCCACCGACACGGCGAGCTTCGCGCCGGTACGCAGACGGCCGACCTGCCCGGGCGGAAGCGCGAAGCGCGCGTCGAGGCTCCCCAGCACCGCCAGCGAAACGGGCGCACCGCCCTCGGCGGGCAGCAGCCACAGCTCGTAGCTCTGCGCGGGCCCCGCCAGCACCGCGCGCGCCGCGCTCAGCTCGAGCGTGCGCCCGTCGCGCGAGAGCCTCGCCGTCACCCGGGAAACGTCGACCTTGCCCGTAAGCTGCGCGATCTCGAGCAGCGGCGTCACCTCCGGGGCCGGCCGCAGCAATTGGAAGCCGATGCCGAACGCAAGCGCGGCGGTGGCCGCAGCCGCCCACGCGCGCCAGAAGGCTGCGCGCCGGTGCCAGGGCGCACGATGGCGCGCCAGCCCGAGCTCGCGCTCCAGGCGTCTCCAGCCTTGCGGCGACGGCTGCAGCTCGATCATCTTCGAATACCTCGGCGCAAACAGGGCTTGCCAGTACCTGAGCTGCAGCGCAACGCGCGGCTCCTCGCGCAGTGCGCGCTCGAAGCGGCGGCGGGCCGCGCCGCGCAGCGTTCCGAGCACGTATTCCCCGCACAGCGCATCGAGCTTGGTGCCGTTTCCGATTCTCATCGCGGGCCCACCATGCAGGCCTCGACGCACTCGCGCAGGTTCGCCATGCCGCGCCGCACCCAGGTCTTCACCGTGCCCAGGGGTTTGCGCAGGTGCGCGGCGAGATCGCCGTGGCTCAAGCCGTGCTCATAAGCGAGCACCAGCGCCTGCCGCTCGGCCGCCTTCAGCTTGCCGAGGCAGTCGCGCAGCCATTTCGAGGCGCGGCGCCGGTCCTCGTTGTCGCCCGCGTCCGGGCTCCAGTCGAACAGCCGGTCGAGCGCGCCGTCGGGGTCGTCGTCCAGCGCGTCGTGGTACGAATCCACGCGCGAGACATCATGGCTAGCGCGCACGTCGATGGCGCGGTTGCGCACGATCGCCACCATCCAGGCGACCGGCTGACCCAGCTCCGGTACAGGCGCTCGAAGGCCTCGGCGGAGCCCTCGTCTCTCGCCGCCGTGCGCAACAGCAGTCTTCTCACTTCCTTGTCGTCAAGCATGCAGATTCGGCGATAGGCGATCCACCCCTCGACGGTACGGGCGACGGGCCCGAATGGATGTGCCGGGGATTCTTCCAGCCCTGAATCCAATTTCGTTCCTGGCCCGTAACGCTTCCGAGAGGGCCGCGGCCACGGGCGCATCCTGCGCCCGAGCCGGACGCTCCGCAACCAAAGAGGAGAATCTCATGAAACGCAAACTCTGGTCCCACACGCCGCTCGCCCTGGCCTGCGCGGCGGCGCTGCTCGCTGCCGCCGGCGCCGTCCACGCGTCCAGCCACCGCGAAGCGCCGTTCATCACGACGCAGCCCAAGGTCGACGGCACCGACTTCTACATGTTCCGCTCGTACGAAGCCGGGCGCGGCGACTACGTGACTTTGGTCGCCAACTACATACCCCTGCAGGACGCGTACGGCGGTCCGAACTATTTCTCGCTGGATCCGAACGCGCTCTACGAGATCCACGTCGACAACGACGGCGACGCGGTCGAGGACTTGAGCTTCCAGTTCCGCTTCAAGAACAATCTTGCCGACATCGCGCTTCCGATCGGCGGCAAGAGCGTCTCCATCCCGCTGATTCAGGCGGGCGGCATCTCAGCCGGCAACAATGCGGCGTTGAACGTCAAGGAGACCTACACCGTCGATCTCGTGCGCGGCGACCGCCGCAGAGGCGAGCGCCAGCGGGTGACGAACGCCGCGGACGGCAGCATCGAATTTACCAAGCCCGCGGACTTCATCGGCACCAAGACCTTCGGCTCGATCGCCGGCTACGAAGCGTATGCCGCGCAGTACGTCTACAACGTCAACATACCGGGCTGCGGCGCGCCGGGCCGGGTGTTCGTCGGTCAGCGCAAGGATCCCTTCGTGGTCAACCTCGGGCGCACCTTCGACTTGATCAACCTGAATCCGCTCGCGGCGAGCGGCGGCACCGACGACCTCGCCGACAAGAACGTGACCTCGATCGCCCTGGAAGTTCCGATCTCGTGCTTGACGCGCGCGAACGAGCCGGTGATCGGCGGCTGGACGACGGCGAGCCTGCGCCAGGTGCGCTTGATCGACGGCACGCCGAAATCGGGCCACGGCGGGAGCGCGAAGGAAGGCGGTCCCTGGGTGCAGGTGTCGCGCCTGGGCATGCCGCTCGTCAACGAAGTCGTGATCGGCCTGAAGGACAAGGATCGCTTCAACGCCTCCAAGCCCAAGGACGACGGTCAGTTCGCCGACTACGTGACCCATCCCACGCTGCCGGCCCTGATCGAGATCCTGTTTGGCTCGGCCGGAGTCAAGGCGCCGACCAACTTCCCGCGCACCGATCTGGTCACCGCCTTCCTCACCGGCGTGCCGGGCTTGAACAAGCCCGCGAACGTACGGCCTTCCGAGATGCTGCGGCTGAATACGTCGATTGCACCGGCAGCGGTCGGATCGCAGAACACACTCGGCGTGCTCGCCGGCGACAACGCCGGGTTTCCCAACGGGCGGCGGCCGGGCGACGACGTGGTCGACATCGCTTTGCGCGTCGAAATGGGCGTCCTGTGCACGCTGAATGCGCCGGCCGCCTTCGGCTGCGTCCCGGCCGATGCGCCTTCGGGCGGCCTCGCGCTGACCGACGGCGGAGCGAACCTGAGCGCTGCGAGCTTCGACGCGGCCTTCCCCTACATCCGCACGCCGCTGCCGGGCGCGCAGTAAAGGAGACCCGCCATGACAAAAACTCTTTTACGCGCCGCCTGCGTCGGGTTTGCGCTGCTCGCCAGCGCGTGCGGCAGCAGCCGCAACAACGACACCGGCCCGACCCAGCAGCAGGAAGACGCCGCTGCGAGCGGCTCGGTGGCGGGCCTGATCGGTTTCGCTCAAGGCGAGATCGCGCGGACCGACGATGCGAGCGAGCCCCGGCCGCTCGCGGGCATCAATCCGCCCGTGAGCGACGTGGACGAGCCGGCGGCGATCTGAGGTTCGCCGTGACCCGATCGGCGGTTCGTCGCTCAGGGTGGCTGCTGTTGCTCGCCCTCTGCGCCGCGCCGCCGCTCCTCGCCCACGATCTCTGGATCGAGCCGACGAGCTTCTCGCCCAGGCCCGGCCAGGTGGTCGGCGTGCAGCTTCGGGTCGGAATGAACCTCGCCGGCGACCCGGTGCCGCGCGTTCCGGCGCTCGTCAATCAGTTCGTGGCCGCGCGCGCCTCCGAACGCAAGCCGGTCCTCGGCCGCGAAGGCGGCGACCCGGCCGGCTTCCTGCGCGTGGCGATGCCGGGTCTGCAGATCGTCGGCTACTACAGCAACCCGAGCCGCATCGAGCTGCCGGCGGAGAAATTCAACGCGTATCTGAAAGAAGAAGGGCTCGACTCGGTCCTGGCTCTCAGAGTCCTTCGCAACGAAACCGCCGCCGGGGCTCGCGAGCTCTATTCGCGGTGCGCGAAGAGCCTTTTGCTTTCGGGATCGGCGAGCGAAGCGGAGGGCGATCGGCCGCTCGGCTTTCCTCTGGAGCTCGTGGCCGAGCGCAATCCCTATGCGCTTCGGGCGGGCGAGGATCTTCCCGTTCGGCTGACCTATCAGAATCGGCCGCTCGAGGGAGCGCTCGTCGTTGCCATCAACAGCATGGACCCCGCCGAGAGGCTGTCGGCGCGCAGCGACCGCGACGGCCGCGTGAACTTCCGCCTGCGCCCGGGGGGGATGTGGCTGGTCAAAGCCGTCCACATGGTCCCGGCGCCTGCCGGGAGCGACGCCGACTGGGCGAGCTTCTGGGCCTCGCTCACATTTCGAATCGAACGCTAGTTCCGGGCTGGATCCAAGGCGACGATCGGGACGTCGTGCGCTGCTTTGCCACGCCGGCGCCCAAAGTAGTAATCTGTTCCGGGGAGGCAATTACCTTACACAGGAGGACAAGGTGGATGCAAACCTGAAAAAACTGGAACTCTTGTACGATCACACGAAGTTTCACATCGGGCTGTGTCTGATCCTCACCTCGGCTTACATTACCCTCGTCACGTCGAAAATCGGCAGAAAGGACGCTTTACCCGTACTCCATCCGGCGCTCGCCTGGACCGCCGTGGCTCTCTTCATGGTGGCCGGAATCGCAGCCGGAGTGGTCGCCAGCAGCGTCACCCAGTCGAGGAGCAACGGCGCCGAGGATTTTCTCAGGGCAAAAATCGGTCCCTGGGACACCGCGCTCCTCCCCGCGAGAGTCTGGGTCCACATCGAGCACACCGCGCTCTGGCTCGCCGTGATCTGCGCGGTGCTGTCTTTTGTGTTTTCGAAGTGAAACGGGTATGGGGGTGATCAATTCGCCGGCCTGAATTTCTGCGCGCGCTTGCCGCTGCCGACCTCCGACGTGTAGAGATTGCCCTTCGAATCGATGCCGATATTGTGCAGCACCAGGAACTGGCCGGCGTAGCGGCCGGGCCGGCCGAATGAATTGACCACCCTGCCCGATTCGCGCTCGACCGTGAGCACCTGGTCGTTGGTGCCGTCGGCGAGATAGAAATATTTCTGCTGCGCGTCGTTCGAGAACACCAGGTCGAAGGAGGAGCCCGAGCCGAGCGACTTCTCCTCGAACACGAACTGCTTGACGAAGGTTCCGTCCTTCTTGAACACCTGCACGCGGTTGTTGGCGCGGTCGCAGACGTAGACCAGGCCGTCGTTCGACAGGCGCACGCAGTGCACCGGGTTGGCGAACTGCGGCGACTGCGGGTTGTATAGGGGGAGCTTCTCGTCGCTCGGCGCCTTGCCGTAGGCCCCCCAGTGGCGCTTGTACACGCCGCTCGCGGCGTCGAGCACGATCACGCGCTTGTTGCCGTAGCCGTCGGCGATGTAGAGCTCGTTCGTTGCCGCATCGATCTCCATGTGCGCGGGGCGGCCGAGCAGGGTGGGCGAATTGCTGCCTCCGGTCTGCCCGGCGCGCCCGACCTGCATCAGGAACTTGCCTTCGGGGGTGAACTTGATGAGCTGGTGGTCCTTGGGGTCGTTGCCGCCCACCCAGACGTTGCCTTGGGTGTCGACGGTGATGCCGTGCTCGTTCTCGAACCAGTCGTAGCCCTGACCCGGCCCGCCCCAGGCGCGCAACAGGTTGCCTTCGCCGTCGAACTCGATCACCGGCGGTGCCGCCACGCAGCATTTCGCGCGCGGTGGACTGAGCGCGGCGCCCTTTTCCTCGTCGATCAGCGTCTTCGGACGGTGGATCAGCCACACGTGGTCGCGCGCATCGACCGCGATTCCGGCGACCTGCCCCAGGGTCCAGTTGTTCGGCAGGGGCTTGGGCCAGGCGGCGTCGACCGCGTAGCTGCCGCTGCCTTCACGCACCGGTCCTTGTGCGCAGCCGGTCACGACAAGCGTTAGGGTTACCGCGGAGGCCGTTATCCACGATTTCGCGACGTGCATGCTTTCTCCTTTGCGCAGAATCAAATCGTGTGTTCGCCATATTAGCGCTGCCTCGGGTATGGCCGTAGACTATATGGCACCCGCAGCGGCTCGATAGCCGAGCAGGTCCTCCAGGGAGAGCCTCCGTGATGAAAAGGCGGATGTACCTACCTCGTCTGGCGTTGCTCGCAATGCTCCTGTCTTGCGATATCTCAGGCAGCGCTCAGGA